>JBHHXN010000010.1:0-67988 GCA_046757025.1 bacterium | reverse complement strand
ATTACAATCTTGTACAAGATTCCGATGTGACCATTCGTATTTATACGCTTCTGGGAGAATTGGTTCGTACTTTGACATTTGATGAAACTCAGATACAGGGCTTGGCCGGAGTCCATTCCGGTGACATTGAATGGGATGGCACCAATGATAAAGGACAAAAAGTGCTGAATGGCGTGTATGTTGCCGTATTAATTACAAAACAAGGCAAGGCGACCACCAAAATTGCCATAGCGAAATAATTATGAAGTTGTTAAAAAAAATTAAATCTTGTAAATTTTTCTTCTCAAAATTAATAATTGTTTTTATATTATTTAATTTAGGGAATTTGTTTGCCCAGACCGGGGTGGGTGGCACGAAAAGCATTTTTTTCGGTGTCGGCGCGCGCTCTCTTTCCCTGGGGAATGCGTTCGTGGCGCGCGCGGATGACCCGACCGCGGTTTTTTACAATCCAGCCGGGTTAGATTATATCGAAAAAAAGAGCGCCAGTTTTTACTATACCACTTTGCTCGAAAGTTCACAATATAATTTTGTGGGCTTTGTGTACCCGACTCAAACCATCGGAAGTTTTGGTTTTGGCTGGATTCGAATCGGAACCGGCGATCTACTGGCAAGAGACGTCAACGCCAATCCAGGAGAATCATTTGGCTATAGTCAAAACCAGTTTATTTTTTCGTACGCCAAACAGTTGAAGAAATTCATAAGTTTAGGTGCGAGTTTTAAAATCGAAGTGCTTAATTTTTCATTACAGAATTTATCCGATTCCGGGGCCGGAATTGATTTTGGTGCGTTGTACCGTCCCGATTTAGACAACGCCATTTTACGTGACATCGCGCTGGGGTTTAACGTGCAGAATCTTGTCAACCCCAAAACCCGTTTAGTGGATGTTTCTGAAGCTGCACCCTTGAATTTTAAACTCGGACTGGAAAAACCGTTGAAATTTGGTGATGGACAAAATGCCGTAAATATTTTATTCGATCTGAATAAATCGGAAAGTGCGCCAGCGATGTTTAATATTGGTGCGGAGTACACCTTTCACAATCAAGCCATGGTGCGAATCGGCTGGAACGATGGGTTAATCGCCTTTGGAGTGGGCGCGGCATATAACAATTTTCATCTTGATTATTCCTTTGGAAAAATGTTTGACGGGGTCGATTTTTCAGCGAACCATCGTTTTTCAATTACAATAGAATTTGGCAAGAGCAAAACGGAATTAATTAGACTGGCGCAAGAACGCCGGGAAAAAGCCATTCTTATGCGAGTGGAAAATGAACTTTGGTTTAAACGTGAAACCGAATTTAATTCCAACATGGAAGAAGGCAGAGATAAATATTATAATGGCGATTTTTTAGGCGCCTATGTGGATTTTTCCAGTGCGTATGATGCCGCCACGGCCCTGGTAGAAACCGCCATGCGTTTGCGTGGGGAAAACATGCACGACCCCGAAGCCAACATGCGGGTTGAAACCGCCAATTCCAGCATGCAGGAAGCCCAAACCATGCTGGAGCTGGCCAACGCCAAAAGCGACTCGGCCAGAATTGAAGAGATCAGAAAAATCGCTTCGCAGGCCACCCAGTCCAAATTAGAACAAGAGCTTCGTGATTTTGTTGTGAATCATCGAGAAAAGGGCAATGAATTTTTTAAGAATGGCTACTTTAGCCGCGCGTTAAGTGAGTGGCAGTTAGCGTTAGACCGTATCAATCAAAACGAAGGAGACAATTTGCCGAGCTGGGTTGACGAAGTGCGCGTGCAGTTGAAAAACAACATTAGAATGGCTGAAAAGAAGTTAGCAGGAAATGTTAAAGAGGCCATTAAATTGGCCGATGCCCTGGCCAGAAGGGGCAAATATGTACAGGCATTAGAAGAATTGAATAAAGTAAGGGGCTCCGGAGTTTCCGAGACTGAGCGCGCCTCCATCAATGCCAAAATCAGGTCAATACAGTCACAGCTCACCTTTAAGCAGAATTATGATGAAGGTGTGGCAAAATATAATAGAAAAGAATGGCAGGCTGCCATGCAGGCCTTTCAGCGAGCGTTAAAAACAAATCCAAGAAATGCTAAAGCCCGGAAATATTTTGAAGATGCCAAAGCACGTTCACTGGCTACGGTCAAAGTAATGCCGCCCAATTTACGAGTAAGATATTTAAGGGGGGTTGAGTTTTTTAGACAGGGAAAATATCGTGAAGCTTTGCAAATCTGGGAACAGATAAACGAAGAGCAACCTTATAACAAAACGATTTTGGATTCAATTGATCGCGCCCGCGAGCGTTTGAATAATAAAAATTAGGAAAAGCTTTGTTAAGAAAAGTCGTTAAAGAGCAATTAAAAGTTCCCGCCCATGTGGATTATTTAGGAGATCTGCGAGACTTTGTCACACAGGTCGGGAAAAAATATGGCTTCCCGGTAAAAGTCATCAATGCCTTTAAGCTTTCGGTGGATGAGGCGGCAACCAATATCATTCGACACGCCTATCGTGATAAAGAGGGACACATTACTATCCGTGCCATTGTTAAAAAAAGCAGCCTCACCATTTCGATCATCGACCAGGGAACCTATTTCGATCCGCAGCGGGTAAAAGCGCCCGATTTGAATCGTTATATCGATATCGGAAAAAAAGGCGGCTTGGGTATTTTCATCATGCGCAAGCTCATGGACGATATCGACTATCGCCGCACCGAAGAAGGCAATGAACTCAGAATAACCAAAAAACGCGATGCTCCGGTTAAGAAAAAAAGATTTGTCGGTGCGGTTTCCAGCATTCCGCTTTCCATAAAAGCCAAATTTTTCTTTCGTACGATTTTGGTTATCACCTTTATCATTGCAGGCGGGTATCTCTATTATTATCTCAAGGCCGATGACATCATTGTTTCGGAATTTATTTCCTCAGCCCGTACCATAAACAATCAAATTGTGAATCGCTTAAACTCCAATCCTCCTGCCGCGTTTGAATCGTTTCTCGAACGCGATATAATCGTTAGAGACATTTTTGAAAATTACAAAGAACAAATTTATCAAATATCGGTTGAGGATAGTACCGGGAGGATTGTTAATAGCAACAATTTGGATGAAGTTGATAAGATTTTCAATCGGCCGCACAATCATCAACAAATAAGCGAAGGGGTTTATCAATACGATTTGAGCAACGATTCCACGTATTTCGAAATCGAGGATAGAATCGTTATTAAACAAACGAAGCAGGTATTTGGTAAGTCGCACATCTACATTTCTGCAGAGAGTACCGAAAAGCAGATAGTTGAAAATCGTCTGAATGATCTAAAATTGGCTTTTATTGTTATGGGAATGAGCTGGGTAGGTGTGGCCATTTTAATTTACCTGGTTATGAATCCTTTGCATAAATTGTCAGAGTGGATTAAAGATTTAGGGCACGGTGAAATTGATGACGAGATAGACATTGACGCTTCTAGTGAGATTGGAGAAATTGCCCAGGCGTTTAGCGATATCACGCAGAAGTTTCGCGCCTCTCAAAAAAGTCTGGTGGATCAGGAACGCTTGCAAAAAGAAATGCAGGTGGCACATGACATTCAGCAGACCTTGCTGCCGATGGAGTTTCCGGACCTGGAGGGATACGAAATTGCCTCCTATTATGAAGCCGCAAAAGATGTGGGTGGTGATTATTACGACTTCGTCGAAGTGGACAAAGATACTCTGGGTATCGCCGTGGCGGATGTGTCGGGCAAAGGGGTGCCAGGGGCGCTGGTCATGAGTATGATCCGGCAAACGTTGAGAACCGAAGCAAGAGGCGTTAAAGACGCCGCCGAAGTACTTTCGCGCGTAAATTCATTTATCAGCGGCGATATTAGAAAAGGAATGTTTGTTACGGTATTTTATCTGATTATCGATTCCAAAAAACGCTGTATAAATTACGCCAGCGCCGGACACAACCCGATGATTTTATACCGCGGAAATACCAAACAAACGTACTATCTCAATCCCAAAGGATTCCCCATCGGAATTCAACTACCAGAAAAAGATTTATTTAGAAAGTCTATTGATTCTGAAACCATTCAACTGACCAAAGATGATATTCTGCTGGTGTACACCGACGGCATCACCGAAGCCATGAATTCAAACCGCGAGCTACTCGGTGAGGAGCGGTTGCTTGATTTATTACGCCGTCATGGCCACCTGGATGTCAATGAATTTGTTGAACAATTGAAATTGGGAATTCATTCATTCACCGAAGGTAACCCCCAATACGATGACATTTCGCTGGTGGCAATCAAGGAAAAGTCCACGCGTGAAGAAGATGAATTGCGAAGAGCCAAAGAAGCTCACAAAATGATTTTGGAAGGAAGCAGCATTCGCGAAGCTTGTGAAACCGTAAATTTAACGACCTATGCTTATTACAGCAAATACAAAAAAGTGTTTGAAGAAGAAGGCATGGATTCGTTCGAAATCAATGAAGATGTGTCGGTAGAAGCCAAGCATTTAAGCGTGGAAGAAAAAACCAAAATATTTGATATCATTGCCAAACACCCGGAATACGGCGCCAGTAGAATCAGCGACGAGCTAAAAACAGAAAGATATAATTTTACAGAAATCAGCGAGAGCAAAATTTATGATGAGCTAGTGAGAAGTCGGCTGAATACCAGGCAGCTCAGAGAAGCTTATATATCAAAAATTAAGAAAAGTAACCGAAAATTAAAACCACCTGGTACGCCGATGATGACTCTTGATGGTAAAATTATTATTGACCATAAAGAACCTATAGATTTTACCATTTCAACCGAACCGCGCACCAGAATAACCACGCAAAAGCGATCGAAAGATCAAAGCGAAGACGAGAAGAAGCTAACTGACGGCGGTGTGGAGACGGCCGGGGAGGAAAGTGTGGTGGACGATGCCAGCCACATCCAAATCGATGAAGATTCTGATTTACGTTTCGACGTACCAATTGATGAAATACTCGCAAAAGAGCACGCCGTGGAGACAGATGACGATTTTTCAGAAAGCGATGTTGAAGGTGAAGAAATCAAATCAGAAGTCCCACCCCATTCGCAAATTGAAGCTATTTCATCAATTGAGGATCATGCCTCGGTTACTGAATTAAATGAGGATGCGGATATTTCAGAAAGCGGGACATTTGAGAAGGATGAATCTGCGGTGGATTATTTTGAAAACCAATCTTTAGAATCATCTTTAACCGATGAATTTTCATTTGAGGAGCTTTTTGGAGGTCAAAGCAATTTAGAGGATCAGGACTTTGACGACGATGAAGATGAACAACCCATTGTCATAAGCACCAATTCGGATGAAGAGACCCAAACGGTTGAACTACCGGATCCATTTCGACCAAAAGATGAACCGTCTCAGCCCGATGATTCACAAAGCGCTGTGGAAGATGAGAAAAAAGAAAAAGCGCAATATTCAGAATTAGGGAGTAAAGAAGGAGAAGACGATCTCACGATTCCTTCTATCGACGAACTTTTGGCTGAAGAGTCGAGCGACAGCAATAACAAGGAAGACACTGTTTCTTTTTCGGATTTAATTCAA
This sequence comes from bacterium, assembly GCA_046757025.1. Classification (GTDB taxonomy): domain Bacteria; phylum Zhuqueibacterota; class Zhuqueibacteria; order Oceanimicrobiales; family Oceanimicrobiaceae; genus JBHHXN01. Next base: position 62,477 of record JBHHXN010000010.1, on the reverse strand, counting down.
AGCATCGATGAAGAAATTGTCTATGTGTCCGATAAAAAAGAAAAAAATGATTTCAAATCTGGTAATAGCAACGGCGTTGAAAATAGAGAATCTGGAAGCCATTCTGAGCACCACGAGCGTGACGGCCTCGTTTCGAAATTTAAGCGTAAAAGGAAGAAAAAGTTAGAAGCCGCGGGCGCCCCTGGCATGCGCGAAGCCCGATATCCTGACGCCAGTGAAAAGGAGAAAATTCTGATTCCGGGCATTAAATACTACAAAGAAAAAGACTACGAAAAAGCCATCGACGAATTCAAAAAAATCGTTGAAATTTATCCGGACTACAAAGAAGCGCACAGTATTCTGGGAAACGCGTATTTCCGCAATCAGATGTACGAGGATGCCGCTGAATCGTATAAACTGGTGAAACGGATTGATCCCGCTGATATTGCGGCCTATGAAAATTTGGGAGTGATTTACGCTAATCGGGGTGATTATAAATTGGCGATCCGCGAGTGGGAAAAAGTTTTGGAATTAAACCCCGAAAGAGTTGACGTCAAGGAAAAGATCGAAAGAGCTTTGCAAATGATATAACTCTATTTTGGATTGAATGAGTAAATCAACCCATGAAAATAGTAGCGTGGGTAAACGATTACTTTCTATTGACTTTTAATTCGATTTCACGTATATTTTATCCGTTATTTTTGAATTCAGTTGAAATAAAAGAGTAGGAGCCATCCATGGAAGGCATTCAAGTGTCCGTCGAAAAAGCTGGTGAAAAACAAAATATCTCGGTAATCAAAGTCGGTGGTTATATTGATACGACCACTTCTGCTGAACTTGAACATGCATTGAATTCTGTACTGAGGTCCAATAGTTACAATATCATAATAGATTTAGGAAATGTCGATTACATCAGCAGCGCTGGCTGGGGTATTTTCATTAGTGAAATCAAAGGCATTCGAGAAAACAAAGGCGATTTAAAATTGGTGCGAATGATTCCTGATGTTTATGAAGTGTTTGAATTGCTGGAGTTTCATTACATTCTAAAGGCTTTTGATTCATTGGATGAGGCCATTGCTGACTTTTCGCAGGAGAAAGCGCCGGCAGCAATCATGCATCCGTCGATGCATGAGGAAACGCAGTCCACGGAAAATACTCAAGTGGCTCCCCAATCAGAAACCAATGTAGTTGAGTTGGAGCAGCAAGCAGACAATAAATCCGAACCGCAATTGGAAACAATCGAAGAAAAGTTGAAACGAATCATCATTGAAAATCCGGATTCAAGTATGTTTCAAATAATTAAAAAACTAAACACCTCGCGTTTTGGAAATATCAAACTCGGTTGGTTCGAAATGCGCAAATATTTAAAACAGCTTAATCTCGATTCGAAAAAGAAAAGAATGTTTTTTTTCCAGAATCAGGATTTTGGTAAAGTAACCAGATAAAATGAAATTTATTTATCAACTGATATTTGATTAGAATTCGTTTGAACGTCCCTTCCGTACCGAGTAATTCACATTTAAGTTACTAATCCATTTTAATTTTCCTAAATAGTGATTGACCGAAAACTCGATTCTTTATGTCATTCCAGCGATCTTTTGTGCTGGAATCTCCTCATTTCAGGCAAGAGATTCCGGCTAAAAACTTGCAGGAATGACATGAAAAAGCTGTTTTCGGTCAATCACTAAATAGACCACGATTCGGGTAGTGCCGTACCAATGTTTGTCGATCATGCTAAAATACGTGTAAAATCCGGTGATGGCGGCAGTGGGTGTTTGAGTTTCCGGCGGGAAAAATACAATCCCAAAGGCGGACCGGATGGCGGTGATGGTGGTAAAGGTGGAGATGTCATCTTAATAGCCGATGACAAGCTCTCTACCCTGCTCGATTTCCATTATCATCCCAATTTCAGAGCCAAGCGAGCTGAGCATGGCAAGGGCAGCAATAAGCATGGTAAAAACGGCAAGGATATATTCATTCGGGTACCGGTTGGAACGTTGGTTAAAAATTATGAAACCGGCGAGCTTTTGGGGGATTTAGTTACGGCAGGTCAAAGAATTCTGGTGGCGAAGGGCGGCAAAGGTGGACGCGGCAATGCACGGTTTGTCAGCGCCACTAACCAAGCCCCTCGCACCTGGGAGAAAGGTGAATTTGGAGAAGAAAAAATTCTTGAGTTGGAGCTCAAATTGATCGCCGATGTGGGATTGGTTGGAGCGCCCAACGCCGGTAAGTCCACCCTCTTATCAAAACTTTCAGCTGCTACGCCTAAAATTGCCGATTATCCCTTCACCACGTTGAAACCTAATTTAGGAATCGTGAATTACCGTGAGTTTGGCAGCTTTGTCATGGCCGACATTCCCGGCTTGATCGAAGGAGCGCATTCTGGAAAAGGTTTGGGCATAGAATTTTTGCGCCATATTGAGAGAACAAAAATTCTGGTGTACTTAATTGATTGTAACAGCGAGGATTTAAAGACTGATTTTCTGACCTTAAATAATGAACTGATAAACTACAATGCAAATTTGTTGGATCGACCTCATATCATTGCGCTGTCAAAAATCGATATCGGTGTGGAAGTTGATTTGAGTGTATTGAAAAATGACGGCAACCAGCCGGTCTGTAAAATATCGAGTTTTACTGGTGAAGGGTTGTCGGAATTGAAGGATTTAATCTGGAAAATGCTGCGAACCGTTGATGAAGAAAAATCATAAAATGTAAAGCCACCAATGGACCTTCAAGCGTTGCTAAGGCTGCATTTCGTTCCAGGGGTCGGGCCCAATAAATTGCGGGCGCTCATCAGCAAATTTGGCTCTCCTCAAAATGTCTTTCAGGCTTCATTCGATCGTTTGGCTTCGGTGGTTGGTCAAAAAACCGCGGAAAACATTGCCGAATATGATGGCCAGGAAAATGCGCGTTTACAAATTGAAAAAATGCAAAACTGCGGCGTCCGGTTGATCACTTTTTGGGATAATGAATACCCTGAGCCGCTGAAACAGATTTTTGATCCTCCGGTCCTTTTGTTCATTCGTGGCACTTTGCTTCAAAGTGATAATTTTGCTATCGGAATCGTTGGTACTCGTTCCCCGAGCAATTACGGTAGAATCATGACTGAAAAATTGACTGCCGAATTGGCCAATCAAGGCTTCACAATCGTCAGTGGTTTGGCCTACGGCATAGATACTCTGGCGCACAATACTGCTTTAAAATCAGGGGTGCGAACGCTGGCTATTTTGGGTTCGGGCGCGGATGTAATTTATCCTTATGAGAATAAAAATCTTGCAGAGAGGATTGCTGAGAGTGGCGCCATCCTTTCGGAATACCCCATGGGGGCGAAACCGGACTGGATGAATTTTCCTCGCAGGAATCGAATTATTTGCGGTATGAGTTTGGGCACGTTAGTCATCGAAGCCGGCATGAAAAGTGGCGCCCTCATTACCGCGGCCATGGCTGTGGAGCAAAACCGTGAAGTATTTGCGGTGCCCGGCAATATCGACAGCCCGAACAGTGTCGGCACAAATGCGCTCATTAAACAGGGTGCCAAACTGGTTGCTTCGGTAGATGACATTCTTGAAGAACTGCAGCCACAATTACCGTTGTTTCAGCAAAGAAAGCAGACCAGCCATGAGGATATCGATTTAAATGATGACGAAAAAAAAGTGTTCTCTTTTTTGTCGCATGAACCCATACATATCGATGCACTTGCCTTAAAATTAAATCAAAACACTGCAAAAGCGCTGGCTGTGCTGTTGTCTTTAGAATTGAAAAATTTAGTCAAGCAATTGGCCGGAAAATATTTTGTAAAAGTGTAATCAATTGCTAGAATTGGTTTCAAAAAGCAGTTGACATATTTGAGAAAAATGTTTATATTTTGGCCGCCTGATTTATTTTAAGGAGGGCTAGATCTAATTGGTAAGACAGCGGTCTTGAAAACCGCCGGGTGTACGCCCTTGGGGGTTCGAATCCCTCGCCCTCCGCTGTTGTTTGAAAAATTTGATAGTGCTTCAAAAAATCGATTCTATTCGGAGAGGTGGCCGAGTGGTTGAAGGCAGCGGCCTGCTAAGCCGTTGTAGGCTTTGTGTCTACCCTGGGTTCGAATCCCAGCCTCTCCGCTTTTTTATGCTTTAAATTTTTTTCAAGATTTAATGGATTCTGCGATGGTTAATTTTTACGCAAGGTTTTTATGGTTCGTGTAAGGTTTGCACCCAGTCCCACAGGATATCTTCATGTGGGGGGGGCCCGCACGGCTATTTTCAATTGGCTGTATGCTCGAAAACAGGGGGGGCGATTTTTACTGCGAATCGAAGATACCGATGTCGTCCGCTCTCAAACTGCGCAAGTTGACGCCATATTTCAGGGATTGCAGTGGCTTGGATTAACCTGGGATGAATCGCCCCTGTATCAATCCTCTCGGTTTGAAATTTATCGTAAATTTGCATTCATGCTTGTTGAACAAGGTGCGGCGTATAAATGCTTTTGCTCACCTGAACGATTGCGGGAATTGCGAGAAAGGGCAGAAAAAAACAAGGGTGAGTATAAATATGACCGTGCCTGTTTAAATTTGACCGGTGAAGAAATCGCGCAGCGCGAACGAGATAATCAAACATTCGTGATCAGGTTCAAAGTGAAGGCCGGCATAACTTCATTTACCGATCAAATTTATGGCGACATCCAGGTAAAGAATTCGCAATTGGATGATTTTATAATTCTGCGGTCTGACCGAAATCCGACTTACCATTTAGCGGTGGTAGTGGATGATCATGAGATGCAAATCACCCACGTTATTCGTGGTGAAGATCATCTTTCAAACACCCCAAAACACGTGCTGTTGTATGAAGCAATGGGGTGGAAGTGCCCAATATTTGTGCATGTACCATTGATTTTAGGTCCCGACCGTCAGAGGTTGAGCAAGCGCCATGGGGCCACGGCAATGACAGAATATCAAAAAGCCGGCTATTTGCCGGACGCCATGTTCAATTTTTTGGCGCTTTTGGGTTGGTCTACCGGTGATGACCGGGAATTATTTTCCAAAGAAGATTTGATCCAGGCCTTTTCATTAAAGGGTATCATGAAAAAAAGCGCGGTGTTTGATGAAAAGAAATTGCTGTGGATGAACGGACAGTATTTGATGGCGATGAGCGACGAATCCTTACTGCAAATACTGCTGCCGGAGCTGATAAATGCTGGACTAACTACCGAGCAATTTGCTCAAAAAAATCGCGATTATTTGTTGAAGATTATCCGGCTCCTGAAGACCCGCGCCCGACGCCTGGTGGAATTTGTGACCATGTCGAAGTATTTCTTTCACCAGCCCGAAGAATTTGACCAGAAAGGCATGGAAAAATTCTGGCAGGATCCGGCTCAGGCCGACAAATTCGTGCAATTGATTGAGCGTCTGAATATCCTGGAAAATTTTACTGCGGATAATGTCGAAAGGATTCTGAGAGCTCTGGCCCTTGAGTGGGAGATCAGCGCAGCCGGGATTATCCATCCGACCAGATTAGCCATAACAGGCAGAACCGTGAGTCCAGGATTGTTCGAAATTATGGAAATGTTGGGAAAAAAAGCGGTGATTGCGCGCCTTAAAAAAGTAGTTGAGTACTTGACTAAAAATGAAGCGGTAGAACAGGAAACCAGCGAGTAGTATGTTGAGGTGTGAATCTGGGGTGTCGTCCAACGGCAGGACACGCGACTCTGGATCGTGTAATCGGGGTTCGAATCCCTGCACCCCAGCAACCATGCGCTCGTAGCTCAACTGGACAGAGCATCTGACTTCGGATCAGAGGGTTGAGGGTTCGAATCCTTCCGGGCGTACCTCCGCAATCTAAAAGCTCATTTTTCAAATGGGCTTTTTTTCTTGGAATATATTTTTAACTAGGGCATCAAAATCAAATCTCAAAAACGAATTTGGCTTCGCCAAAATAGTTGCGAAAAGATTTACCCCACAAATTCCACTCTCGCTTCCGAACACTTTTGCAACTAGTTAGAATAGGAAAACGTATTTGATCGAAATGGTTTTTGACATCAATTTAATATCAGGAAAGGCGTTTCATGTCGAATCTGAAGTCGTTGATTGTCATTGTTCTCCTTGGCGTTGTTGGTGGAGGAGTATTTTTTTATCTTTTTGATAATTATTCTCCGTTGGCCTCAATGGATTTAATATTAACCCGCAAAGAAGTGATCAAACTTGCCCGAGAATATCTTGCCGAGCTCGATTATCAAACAGCGAAGCAGGACGCCGACGCCAATTTTACTTTTGATTCCGGAATTGCTTTTTATCTTCAAAATGAGTTAGGTTTGGTAACCGCCAACAAAATTCTGCGTGCGGACACCCTTTCGGCACACTACTGGAACATCTATTTTTTCAACAGAAAACAGGCCCCCAGCCAGATGCGACATCGATTCAGGGTCTGGATTTCTCCCACCGGCCAATTTCTGGGTTTTACACATATTTTGCCGGATACGGTTATCATGAACTCAATTGAAGAAGACGAGGCAAAAAACATTGCACAAAATTTCTTAATTGAAAAAGGGCTGGACATTGATAGGTTTGAGCTGGAAAGCTCGACTGCTAATCAGCATATCAATCGCAGGGATTTCTTTTTCAAATGGACTCGAAAAGATTCAGTTTTCAACATGGTGCCTAAATATTGGGTGAGGGTGCAGGGAGATAAAATCGGTGGTTTCCGATATGATCTTCAAGCTCCCCAAGCCTTTCGCAGCGCAGGCAGTAAAGTGGAAACCTACGTCACGTTTATAATCACAGCCTCTTCCATCGCCACATTTGTGCTTTTGGTTTTTGTGATTGCCTTATTTCTAAAAAAATACCATGAAGGGGAAGTCGGCATTAGAACTGCCATAGGTGTTTTTGTCATTTTATTTGCATTCATTTTGCTCGAATATATGTTGAAATTTACGACGATTGGATATGGCTCTACCATTGGAGATGTGAATCGCTTCAACGTAAGAATCATCTTCTTCGTCATTTCGGTGTTCATTGTGCAAGCGTTTCTGGCGGCCATGGTGTTTGCCGCCTGGAGTGTTGGCGAGTCTTCTGCTCGCCGGGGCTGGAACAAAGTACTAAAAGCCGTGGACGGCTTGATTCAAAGAAAACCGTTTACCCTGGAATTGGCCAACGCGGTAACCCGCGGCTATTCATTTGGATTGCTTTTCCTGGGATTGGTTTACGGTACCGCTGCCATAGTCGCATCTCAGATGAATTTTGGTTTGTACACCATTCCGTTATTAAACGGCGTACCGGAATCATTTTCTCCATCCGTAAGCGCGATTTTTTTAGCTCTGCGTGTGGCCATACTCAATGAAATTGTGTTCCGTTTATTTTTTATTTCATGGTTACGAGAAAAAACAAAAAAGACCTGGCCTGGCATTCTTGTGTCTTCCTTTCTGTGGATGCTGGTGGCATTTATTTTGTGGGATTTTCCTTTAGGCTTTATCCACTTTGCTTTACTTTTCCCACTATATTTTTTGATCAGTGTGGGGTTAGGATGGATTTTGGTAAAATACGATTTGTTAACAGCTATCTTTGCCAATTTTGTGGTTTTAGCTTTGACTTATGCCGTCCCCATACTGGCAGCAAGTTCGCCATTTCATCATTTTCATAGTCTGTTGTTCCTGGGAATGTTGAGTGTTCCACTTGTTTTGGCGGTGATTGGCTATATTAAAAAAGACAAAGTTGAATTTACGCCGGAATTGACTCCATCACATATCCGCCGCATCTCCGAACGGGAGCGCATGGCACAGGAGCTGGAGATTGCTCGCAATGTGCAAATGAGTCTGCTACCCAAAAAAAATCCACTGATTGAAGGATATGACATCGCCGGCATCTGCATTCCCGCCCTGGAGGTTGGCGGCGACTATTACGATTTTTTCCATTTGGGAAACGGAAAATTCGGCATTGCCATCGGCGATGTCTCTGGCAAAGGCGTTCCAGCGGCCATTTATATGACGTTGACCAAAGGCATTTTACAATCCCACGCCGGCGAGGTGGTTTCGCCAAAAGAAGTGTTAAATAAATTAAACTGGCAAATGTACGACAATATCGAGCGCAACACATTTGTGAGTATGTTTTACGCAGTCATCGATATGGAGCAGCACACCATCCGATTTTCCAGGGCCGGACACAATCCGGCAATTTTAGCTCAGCGCGGCAGTGATTCAAATAGATTGCTGGAACCAAAAGGCATTGCGGTGGGGCTTGAGAAGGGCGAAAAGTTTTACAGCTTTCTGGAAGAGCACGAAATTCAATTAGTAAGCGGCGACGTCCTGACTTTTTACACCGACGGCTTCACGGAGGCCACCACTAAAAACGGCGACGAATATGGGGAAGATCGATTGATTTCGACTATTTCGCAAAACAAAGATTTTTCCGCCAACGTCATTATTCAAAAAGTGGTGCGAGCAGTGAATCAATTTGTGGGAAATCATCCACAGCACGACGATATGACGATGGTAGTCATCAAAGTTTTGTAGCGCCCCGGTAAAATAACTATCTCAATAAATTGCGATCAAGCTCAAATTCAATGTGATAGCTGAGTGCTTAGATGCCGGATTAATCTTCTACCAGTGTTGGGAATCCACAAATCCTTCCTTGTAAAAATTGTACAATGGTGGTAAATTAATTCAAACAGGTAATTTAATATAAATCGAATCCCGCTATGCCAGATACTCATTTTCAGGTTGGTGCAAGGATTGGTCAATTTATCCAGAGTGTTAGATCGAAGGACGTATTGAATAGAGGGTTTCTATTTTATTTAATCGGTTGCTTCTTTTTATTTGCTGTCGTCTTTTCTTTTGATCTTCTGTCGTCCAATTTTAGTTTGATCTTTCTGGGCGTTTTAATCTTTTTTTGGATTAAATTAATTTCCGAAAAACTCCTTCCACTTGCTCCTCCCAATGAATTGCTAATAATCTTATTCTTTTTTTGCTTTTTAATTGAATCACTGGTGTTAAAATCGGTCAATTCGACGTCCGCCAGCGGTTGGGGTTTAATTAACCATTCCAGCTTATTAATTAAAATCATACAAAATTTGCTGTTAGCTTTTTTAACTTTGATTTTTAGTTTGATATTGGTACAAAACAGCCAGGGAAAAAAAGGCGTTTTGATTTCATTTATTCTTTTGGGAATATTAACCATAAATGTGTTTTACAGTGAAAGCCTTTTTTACGTGTTTATTTGTCAGGTTATTCTATTTATTTTTCTGTTGAAAAAAACGGCATGGTTAGAAGAATTGACCCGCGTTGAATGCTGGATTTACTTAATTGCGGTTTATATTTTACTCAAATATTTTTCCGGACTGAATCCCTTTCAATCCAGTGAAATTCACGGCTTGAATGCATCTATAGTCTGGTATGGACTACCAAGGTTTATTTATTTGTCATTTAAAATATATCTGATTGCGCTGCTGGTTAAAATTCCCGTCGTGCTCATCTATAATTTCGCCCGTCTTTCCCGTAAATTGAAAATTGCGGGATTGTTTCAATCAACTTTTCCGCAGTTTATTCAACTAATCATGCTGCTGTTGATTTTTTATTTTCTCGTTGCCGGGCTGCAAGCGGATAAAATGCGTAACACAGTCCTGGAACAGTGTGAAAAAATTGCTTATGGTGAAGTGGAAAGGAGCTTGGATCTATTTATTTTACCAGCCAATCAATCTTCCACTGTTTTACAGATTAAAGGCTACGAGCCCGTCCAGCTAACCGAAAATATTCCAGATATGGGCATTGTGGAAATAAAGCAACCCCGGGAAGACCTAAATGAGGAAAAGGAAGCTTTTTTGTTGTTTTTTAAATCGCCTGAAATTGAGGAAGAATTAGTTTATTTTGTGAAACTGGACAGCCATTTTCTCCGGACGGTTTCTGAAAACACCTCGATTTTGGCCGGCTCGTATCTGTTTGCTTACCCTTACCATCCGTCTCAGTGGGAATCTTATTTTTATAAATTGTCGAATAGGATCGCCAAGCATCATTTTCGCATTTTCCCATTTGGCTTGACCCCCCACACGGCTTACTCATCCTTGGCGGTACCATTTGGCGAGTCGGAAGTGAGCCAGGCGGAGTGGGTAACAAAGATAAATCGCATCCTTGCCGGGAACAATCGTTTTACCATCGGAAGAGTGATCAGTCCGCTAATGGATGCGAAGTTCCAGCCACAAGGGTATTTTGCGTTTGATATTTTAGCCATTCCCAATATAGCCTTTTTTTCCACCGCGTTAATTAGTTACTTTTTGTTATTGTTAGGAATTTATGCGCTGGTTAATCTTCTCGTCACCCGTCGTATGATAAAATTTGGCTCGGAGATTAACCAAATAATTGTGCATAAAGTAAATCAATTGAAAGTTGGTATTCGTGAAATTTCCACCGGCAATTTGGATTACAAAGTCAAATTGGAGGGAAACGATGAGTTTGTGGAATTTGCGGAGCGGTTCAACCAGATGGGGGACAAATTGAAAGACTCCATCGCCGAGGCGCGAGAAAAAGAGCGTCTGGCACACGAGCTGACCATTGCCCGGCAAGTGCAACTCGATTTGCTTCCCCGCAATTTACCCGAAATACGCGGCTTTCAGATTGCCGCCACCCTCGAGACGGCCAACGAGGTGGGGGGAGATTTTTACGATATTTTGCCTTTGAGTGAAGATAAGTATCTGTTTACTATTGGCGACGTTTCCGGCAAGGGCACTTCGGCGGCGTTTTATATGGCCCAGTGTATCAGTCTCATTCGCTACTCTCCGCAATTTACGGAAAATCCAAGAGAGGTGGTGCTGCGGTTGAATCAATATTTTTCCAGTTCACGTGTGGACCGGCAAGTATTTGTGACGGCGATTGTGGGGGTGCTCGATACTCGTGCCAAAACCGTTAAATTTGTTCGTGCGGGGCACACCTTGCCCGTTCATTTGCCTGGGCGCAAGCGTGGAGAAATCCGTGAAATCGGTTTTAACGGTTTGGGAATCGGACTGGAACGAATTGGGGATTTGTTTGAAAAAAATCTGGAAGAAGGGACGATACTGTTGGGAGAAGGGGATTCGATCATATTTTACACTGATGGCGTGATTGAAGCCGCCCGCACGAATCCCTCCGAGGAGGGCATGCAGTTTTTTGGTGAGGACCGATTCAGGGAAAGTTTACAAGCGCTGCGCGGTAAAAGTGCCGACGAAATATTAGTCTCTCTTACCGAAGAAATAGAATCTTTCTATCAAGGTGAGGCGCGGGTAGATGATTACACTTTGTTGATCATTCAGATGACAAAAGTTTAATCTGGCAATTCAAAACGAATTCCGATCTTGCAGTGTTCAGGTCACCATACTCAAACCAATCCGACCCCGTTCCTCATCGATACTTAACACTTTAACTTCGATCACATCTCCCACCGAAATCACGTCCATGGGATTTTTGACATATTTTTTCCCCATCTGGCTTTTGTGTACCAGCCCATCTACTTTGACGCCGATATCCACAAAAGCGCCAAAATCCACCACGTTACGGACGGTACCTTTTAAAATCATGCCTTCGGTTAAATCCTCCATTTTAAGCACATCGCTGCGGAGAATGGGTTTGGGCATTTCGTCGCGCGGATCACGATTGGGTTTTTCCAAACTGACGAGGATGTCTTCCAGTGTGGGCAAGCCAACGCCAACTGACTTCGCCAGCTCGTCTAATTTCAGACGGGAGTACTGTATTTTTTGATTTAGTATTTTGCCGTTGTTTTTTACTTCGTCAAGGGTGATATTTAATCGTTTTAATAAATTGTCGGCTGCATCATACGATTCGGGATGTACGGCTGTGGAGTCAAAGAATATATCGCCGTCGGGTATGCGCAGAAATCCCGAAGCCTGCACAAACGCCATGTTGCCCAGTCCTTTCACTTTGGTGAGCTCCAGCCGATTTTTAAATCGGCCATTTTCTTCGCGATATTTGACGATGTTTTCAGCGGTGCGGTTGTTTATGCCGGCCACGTGTTTCAGAAGGGACTTGGAAGCGGTGTTTAAATCTACTCCCACGTAATTTACCGCCGACTCCACTACTCGGTCCAGCGATTCCGCCAGCCGGGTCTGGTTAACGTCGTGTTGGTACAAACCCACCCCGATGGATTTGGGATCTATTTTTACCAGCTCTGAGAGCGGGTCCAGCAGGCGGCGGGCAATGGAAATGTTGCCGCGCATTTCAGCGGGCAAGTCTGGAAATTCTTCGGCAGCCACTTCCGAAGCAGAATAGACCGATGCCCCGGCTTCGTTGACGATCACGTAGAAAAGTTCTTGCTCCAGCTCCTGAATCAGCTCAGCAATCAATTGCTCCGTTTCACGCGAAGCGGTGCCGTTGCCGATGGCGATGACCTCGACCTGATGTTTATCAACTAACTCTTTGAGCTGGGTTTTGGAATAATCCCAGCGCTTTTTAGGCGCGTGGGGATAGATGGTCAAGCCTTCGAGATATTTGCCTGTGGCATCGATAATGGCCACCTTGCAGCCCGTACGGAAACCAGGGTCGATTCCCATGATGATTTTGTCGCGAATGGGCGGCGAGAGCAACAAATTTTTGACATTTTCTGCAAACACTTTGATGGCATGCTCATCGGCTTTTTCAGAGATTTGGTGGCGGATTTCCCGTTCGATGGCCGGCGCGATCAAGCGGTGATAACTGTCGGTCAGAGCTAAAATGATTTGCTCGACAAAAATGGAGTTTTCGTTTTTTATACATTTTTGCCGCAGCATTTTCAGCACATCGTCGATTTCCACGTCGATGGTGACCCGTAAAACGCCTTCCCGTTCACCGCGGTTTATGGCTAAAATGCGATGCGGCAAAATATGCTTTACTGGCTCGCTGTAATCGGCGTACATTTCATAAACCGACATATCCTTTTCATCGCGGGCTTTTGATTTTAGCAGGCCTGTTCGATAAGTAAATCGCCGTATTTCATTGCGAATATCTGCGCTTTCTGAGATTTGCTCGGCGAGGATATCTCGGGCTCCCGCCAGCACGTCTTCTATGCTGTTCAGTTCCTTTTCAGGATTGAGAAAAGGTTCAGCGAGGCTTTCCAGCGTGCCTCCGGTTTCCTCCTGATTGAAAATTATTTCCGCCAGTGGTTGCAGTCCCTTTTCTTTGGCGACCGTCGCACGAGTGCGTTTTTTCGGTCGATAGGGAAGATAAAGATCCTCGACTTCCTGCAGTTTCATCGCCTGTTCGATTTTGCGCTGTAATTCAGGGGTCAGCTTACCCTGTTTCTCTATGGATTCCAAGACGGTGTTTTTGCGCTCATTTAAATTCCGCAAGTAGCGAACGCGATCTTCAATTTGACGAATTTGTTCTTCATTTAAACCGCCGGTAACTTCTTTCCGGTAACGCGCGATAAAGGGTACGGTGTTGCCGTCATCGAGCAACTCGACGGTGTGTTGAATTTGATGCGGCCGCAGAGCCAGCTTTGAAGCAATAATGTTAAAAAAATCATTCACTTGTCATTCACCTGTAATTAAAAAATTGAATTTGATTTGTTTAAAATAATTTATATATTTGAATTTTCCGGTCAAACCAAAATCTCGTAAACAAAATTGCATAAAAATAAAATCTTCAGAGAGTCTGGACGTACGTGCATTGGAAATCCAAGTAAATCAAGTAAATATATCTCCAACGGATCAAAATATTAAATTACCAAGTTTTTCAAAAAAATCAAGTCCAGAATGCAATTAAATAAACCATCAAAATGAGCTAAGATCTATGTCCTGGATAAAAGTCATAAATGAACATCAAGCCGCAGGCTATTTGAAAGCCTTTTATGATAAGCACAAATCGGCAGAAGGAGTGGTTGACAACATTTTGAAAATTCACAGCCTGAATCCGCCTTCGTTGGATGGACATTACCTGCTTTACCGCACTCTGATGTTTGGTAGATCGGAATTGAGTAGAGTACAAAGAGAAATGATTGCGGTGGTGGTTTCGGTCACCAATCAATGCCACTACTGAATTGTGCATCACGGAGCGGGTCTCTGTCGGCTAACCAAAGAAACCGAATTATTTAAACAATTGCAAAGGGATTATCGTCAAGCGCCGATTTCTGCAAACGATCGGGATATGTTGGAGTATGCTGTGAAGCTCACAAAAACACCTTGGGAAATCACCCGTCAGGATGTCGATAAATTGTGCCAGGCTGGCTTCATGGATTCGGCAATTTTGGATATCAATCAAATAACTGCTTATTTTAATTTTGTCAATCGATTAGCGGATGGATTAGGTGTGGAATTAGAGGCATATTGGAAAAATCAAGAAATGACGTAGAGTGATGCTTATTTTTAGTTTGCTATGTCGTTGGTAAGTCATTTATGAAAGGATGTGTGTGGCAGTGGCTGAGTCAATTCAGCCACAAGAAAATGAGCCATCGACAAAGTTCAGGAACGGCCCCGCCGAGCCAAGAAGGAATTCACCGTCGGCCAGGAGGACTTCGTGAAGATAGGGTCGTTTTCGTTCAAGCACAAGTTCCGCGCGAGGCGGAACACGGCACTCGACCCAACTGCGCGTGCGGGCTGTCCGCCCCACACGGCGGGGCTCCCTGCCTGCGTGCTCGTGGGTCAGCGCCGCGCGGTTCGTCGGAAGATAACCAAGGAGCCGGCCGCAAATTCAATCCTTTTTACGCATTCATGAATTTTCGTTCCGATTCAGGAACCTCCTTAAATTAGAAACTAATGAGGAAAGGTAATTCTTTGTCAATGCCTTGGGTTTTTAGAATTTTATTGACTTTTATGCCGCTTTTTTTGCTGGGATATATTTACTCGGGTTGGAAATTATTTAATGGCATCAATCATGTATTAGGCTGGCCGGTGGATCAAGTGCGATTCTATTTGATCTCCATACTCGGATATATAAATTGTTATCCGATGTTGCTGCTCCTGTTGCATGCCTTACGATTGAATCGGATCGCAAAATCGGCGCGTGAGGGCAATTGGTTCTGGGACGTTCTCTTTGGTTATCCTTTTTGGATTGGGGTCATTTATTTAATTGAAGTGATTCCCTGGCTGCTTGCTATCGACATAATAAAATTTCCTTTGTATCCTATCTATAAAAAATATAGCACACACTGGTTAAATATTCAACACCATGTGGTTCTTTCAGTCTTTGCAGTGTATTTGATTTATGTTATTTTCAAGGTGCTGGCAGATACGGTGCGCATGCCGGTATCAAAAATCGCTTTGACGTTTCGCAATTTACCGTTGTCGCTTGATGGCTTAAAAATCGTGCATATCAGCGACATTCAGGCGGATTCTCGCACGCGAAAACGAAAAATCCGGCGATACATAAAAAAAATAAATCGCCTTCGACCGCATTTGATTTTCTTTACCGGTGATTTAGTGACCACTGGTGCAAAATATATTCAACTGGCAGCTGCGGAGTTGGGAAATTTAAGAGCCAAATATGGAACGTATGCCTGCTTGGGAGATCATGACTACTGGGCTGATGCAAAAAATGTGATGAATTGTCTGAATGAGAGCGGAATTAAAATTTTGGAAGACAGCAATCAATTTATCCGGGTTGGCAACGAAAGCCTGCTGGTAACTTTTATCACCAACATATATAATAAACGTCCCATTCTGGATAAACTGAATTTTTTGATGGGGCAGCAGCCACGAGGGGTTTTGGATATCGTTCTGACCCATCAGCCTTCCGAATCCCTGATTGAATCGGCGGCCGATAAAGGATACCACCTGTTTTTAGCAGGCCACACGCATGGCGGGCAAATGGTGTTCAGGCCGTTTGGATTTACGATAGCTGCCCCTTTATTTGAATCTCGTTTTTTCAGAGGAACGTACAATGTGGAGCGTATGTTGGTGAATATCAATAATGGCTTGGGTTTTTCACTTGCCCCTGTTCGCTATAACGCCCCTGCAGAAATTTCTTTGATAAAAATTGTCCGATCGATCGTGTAATTCGTGATTGACCGAAAACGACTCCATCTTCCCGAAGGCCTCCTGGCCGATGGTGAATTTCTGCACGGCACGACGGGGCCTGTCCTGAGTTTTGTCGAAGGGACGCCTTCGAGAAGCACTTATTAAATCACGCATTTCTCGAGTTTTCGTTCAGACACTAATAAAGTTAAAACTCGGTGTAGTTTTGAGCTAAAACTTTCTTTTCATCTTCGAACACGACTTCAATTTTGTTATCGGCGAGAATTTTTGTGATGACGCCTACACCGAATTTTTTGTGCCGAATGGCGTGAGTTTCGGTGAAATCTTCGTTGAAGTCGTAATCCACAATTTCACTTTCGTCCAGCTTTGAAACCAGACTCGGCCAATCTTTTTTTCTTCCTCGTTTTTTAGGAGCGGCAGTTGAATCGGTCTCTGTTTTTCGGGGCCGTCCCGGGCCGCGTTTCTTGGGCGTCTCGGGTGTTTCTGCGTAATATTTATGAGTAGTTTTGCAGCCATTGCACATGACTTTGCTTATTTCATCGTCCTTAATTTTGGTGATAACATGGTGCATTTCGGTTTTACATTTGTTACAATAAGTCTCAAGATTTTGTCCTATTTCATAACTTTTTGATTTTTGAGGCATTTTAAAATTTCCTTTCAAGGCTATTTTGAAAAAAGTTCAATTGCATGGGTTAGATTTTTCTATCTCGTTTGATATTTTAATGATTAAAGAAAACAATGATTTTAATGATTGCTCAGCGCAAATATATCATTTTGCGCGTGAATGATTTCGAGTCTGTTTTCAACTGATAATAATAAATGCCACTCGCCACCGACTCTCCCCTTTCATTAAGTCCATTCCAATCGATTTGATGGTCGCCTTTTGCTTTGTATGTATTCACCAAAGTTTTAATTACCTGGCCCTGCATGTTGTAAACGGTAAGCCGAACTCTGTTGAAACCATTCAGGTAGTATTGAATGATGGTGGAGGCGTTGAATGGGTTGGGGTAATTTTGAAACAATTTATAATCTTCGACCGGGTTTTGGTCGCGGTGGTCCACATCGCCGGTGGTCGTGTCTCTGGAAAAGCGGTAGATTTGACCATTGTGATCGACTATATACAATTCATTGTTTTCATCCGTGCCAAAGGAAGAGATATTCAGCGAACTGTTTAACAGCAAAGAATCTGCAAGTAATTGGTCGTTTTCGTATCTTAGAAGCCAGATATTGCCCGTACAAAAATCGCCATAAATGTAAGCACCTGATAATGCCGGTTGTAAAATGCCCCGATAGACATAGCCGCCGGTCACCGAGCAGTTGTTACCTGAATGACCATACACTTTAATGGGCGGAGTTAAATTCGTAGAATTGCACGAAGAAGCGTTGAAACAATCAAATCCCTCTGTGATATTCCAACCGTAATTCTGTCCGCGTTTTAAGATATCTATTTCTTCCCAGCGACTCTGACCAACGTCGCCGACCCAGAGTTCATGCGTTGAGGAGTCGAAGCTGAATCGCCAGGGATTTCTTAAACCATAGGCCCAGATTTCTTCTTTGACTCCCATACCGAGGAAAGGATTGTCAGGCGGAATTTCATAGTTTCGGTTTTCAGATGGATTATCCACATCGATGCGTAAAATGGCACCCAACAGGGTATTCAAATTTTGACCGTTATTCAGGGGATCGCCCCCACTACCGCCGTCGCCAGTGGCAATGTACAAATAGCCGTCCACCGGACCAAATTGCAACATACCACCGTTGTGATTCGTGAAAGGTTGTAGAATCTCCAAAATCACCAACTCCGAATTTGGGTCAGCCTGATTTATATCATTCGGATTCACTTCGAAACGCGAGATGACGGTTCTATTTCGACTACCCGAACCGGCTGTGTAATTCACATAAAAATAACCGTTACTGCTAAATTCAGGATGAAAGGCCAGTCCCAATAAACCCCTTTCAAACTCACTGGTGTTGATTTTGTTTTGAATGTTCAAGAAATCTTGTGTACGGCTTACATTTAATTCGTTGTCAAATGTTTTGATAATACCGTTCTGCTGTACCACAAAAAGTCGGTTGCTGCCATCGTGGCTGTGTGTTATGAAAACGGGCTTTGTAAATGACAGATTTGGAAAGGCTTTTACCAATGCGATGTCAATCTGGCGATCGCTTTTTCCAGATAACACTGAGCACGGCAGCAATAAACTGAGTAAAAAGACGGTTGTTTTTTGGGTAAACATCGTAATAAATTTCAAACTTAAATATACAAAAATTTAGTAAAAATATCAAATTAAAGATGGAAAAGTTTTGATTATTTTGCAGAAATCCGGACACGATATCAGGAAGGATGAAATTCTTGAGGGAACTCGGGAATGAAGTTTTCCAAATTAAAACCTAAAATGAATAATAGAATTTGTTTGACTAATATACGAAATTAATGATGCAATTACAATGATTTTATAGTTGTAATACCTCCTTCTACGAGGGGTAACTATTCGTTGTCATATAAACATTCTGTTCGAAACACGGAAAACTTTGTCTTTCCTCGACTTGGGGAGCGAGCTGGAACCTTCTTTTATTATGGTAACTGTTCAGCCGAAACCGTCATGCTGAGCGCAAACTCTCCAGTGCTGAGCATCTTACTGGAAGTATCCGCGCGAAGCATCTTGCGAACCGGCTAAGAGGTTTTTCGCACATCCGCACCTGTGGAGATGAGCAAAGAATCCGGAGTTTGTGCTCAGAATGACAACCCCCGTTGGTCAAGTTTTACTTATCGTTCAGGAATTTATCTTGTTTTTAGCTGACGAGCTTCTTATATTTTAAATTTTAAAAGCCGCTTTTTAATTCAAAATGATTGACTATCCTATTTGCAGGTTCGAGTTTACCGGTGCTCGATAAGTCCTTTTTCGCTCAGAATACCTTGACGGTAGCGCGTGACCTGATCGGTGTGCGTTTGAAATATCGTGAATGTGAAGGCATCATCGTGGAGACCGAGGCCTACAAAGAAGATGCAGCCTCCCACGCGGTGACCAAGCCCTTGAAAGGCGTCATGCTTCGAGAAACATTCGGGCAGGTTTATATCTTTTTCATTTACGGGATGTATCACTGCCTGAACTTCACAACTGAGGAACACGGAGTCGGGGCGGTGTTGATTAGAGCCATCGAGCCGACGGCCGGCATCGAGCACATGAAAAAACGCAGAAAAACCGATCGCATTGTAAATCTGACCAACGGTCCCGGCAAGCTATTTCAGGCGTTTGGCTTCCATCCCAATTTGCATGGGCAGCCGGTGAATAAAAGTATCGTTTTACAGAGTTGTGAAAATCAACGTCACTTTAAAATCGCTACCAGTCAGCGCATTGGCATTTCCAGAGCCGTTGATTTGGAATGGCGATTCTACATGGCGGGCAATAAATTTGTGAGTAAGTAGTTAGTGGGGTGCTTTATTCCAGAAATCCCGCGGTTGCGGGATGACAGAAGCGTAGTCTGCATGTTTTTACACAGTCTCCTTAGTGCTCCTTTTCAGAGATGGTTGTAGGGTTAACAAGAGATAATAGCAGCTACCGATCTTCACCCTTCGACTCCGCTCAGGGTGAAGATCATGGTTTTCCGAATTTGAATTGGGACTCAGCATGAAGATAGGTATCCGACAATCAATTTTGAAATGGAATTCTAAGCTTAAGCCGGCAGATGCCTGAACACCCTTCCGGTCTTTCATTTTGCAGAAGTCTAAATTCGATAACCACAGGAGGATAAAATGCAGCGTCACCCACAAATTTTACGTAGAGAACATGCCGCACTTTTGGTCGTGGATGTGCAGCAAAAAATCGCGGCCGTGATGAGACACAAAGAGCACGTAGTTGAAAATATTGTCAAGTTGATCAAAGCCTGTTCAATTTTAAATGTACCGATTCTGGTAAGCGAGCAGTACCCGCAGGGGCTAGGGAGCACGATTACTGAAATTGCTGAAGCTCTGGGAGATAAAATTCCGCTTCAAAAAATGACTTTTAGCTGCTGCCATTCAAATGAATTGATGCAGCAATTAAAGGCACTGACCAGCCAGCAAGTGATCGTTACCGGGATCGAATCGCACGTTTGTGTGCTGCAAACGGCCCTGGATTTGATCGCGAACAATTTTCAGGTACAAGTTCCCCGGGATGCGGTTTCCTCTCGAAAAAAAATGGATTACAAAACCGCGTTGGAGCGACTGTCTCACGCGGGAGCTGTAATTACTTCCGTGGAAGCAGTGCTGTTTGAACTTTTAGAAAAAGCGGGTACGCCGGAATTTAAGGAGGTTACAAAATTAATCAAATAAAGTGCTTTTGAATTTAGGGTAAATCGTTGCAAGAAAATAATTCATAATTGCTTTGGAAAAGGTTGCGCTAACGAAAGTTTTCACTTGATTTATACCACATTTTTTACTATATTTTATCACTGAATTTAACGAAGCCTTGTTATTTAAAAAAAATACTCATAGAATAATTGATCCAACACAGAATGTTTCCCGCCTTGATTTTTTAATAATCATATTTCATGTTTAAATCATTAAAGAGGAAAATATGGATATAAGAGTTAATAAAATCACAGAACGTAAGCTGGTAGTTTCAGTAGTTTTACGGGCGGTAAAAGATTACTTGGACGGCCACAATCCATATAAAATCAATCAATTAAAAATTAAGGGTCTGGATCATGAACTGAGTCAGCTTGAAAAAAATTGTAAGAGTGCAAAGTTTTGGCTGTATGAAGAAAAAAATTCGGATTATATTTTTTCATTTGAAAAATGTTGTGATATCATTTCCATAAGTCCCGAAAGAATTCGCCGGGGATTAAATCAGCTCATTCAAACCAAATTTGAAGCCGAAACCAGTAAAGTAACCAGCGTGGCTCAATCCTAACCGCACACGGTGATAGTTGATTCGATAGCTGAAAAATTGATCAGTAAATAAGTAGTCCACACATATCGTATTCACTTCATTTTATCTTTCATGACTTTTCGTGGCAAGAAACATTGAGTTAAAACGTTTTTATCAAACAAATGCTCATGAAGATTCAATTTTGATACCACCACAAAATTTCTATTAAATTATCTTGCTTGCAAATCTGGCCCAGCAGGGAAATTTACAAGCATTCATATTCAAATTGACCAGCTTTCAGGCCTTCTTTCATGAAAGAGCCCCGAACCCTTAAAGAAGTTTTACGCACCTACTCCATGGAAGGTGAGCTTTACGAACGTCACGAAGATCAGAGCCTGACTTGTTTTGCCTGTGGTCATCGCTGTCTGATTAAAGAGGGACGCGACGGTATTTGTCGGGTGCGATTCAATGAGGGTGGAACCCTTTTTGTGCCAGCAAATTATGCGGCCGGTTTGCAGTGTGACCCCACCGAAAAAAAGCCCTTCTATCATGTCTTTCCCGGCTCTCTGGCTGTCACGTTTGGGATGTTGGGCTGTGATTATCATTGTTCCTATTGCCAAAACTGGCTTACGTCGCAGGCACTGCGGGATGAAAGAGCCGTGGTTTCTCCACAAAAAGTACATGCGGACGATTTAATTTCGCTGGGGAAAAAGTACCGCGCCCGGCTCATCGTCAGCAGTTACAACGAACCTTTGATCACAAGCGAGTGGGCGGTTAAAATCTTCAAACAAGCCAGGAAGGAAGGCTTTCTCACTGGCTACGTTTCCAATGGCAATGCCACCGCTGAGGTGTTAGATTATATTCGCCCCTATACCGATCTCTACAAAATCGATTTAAAATCCTTTGATGACAAAAATTATCGAAAGCTTGGCGGGGTACTTGAAAACGTCCTGGATTCCATCGAAATGGTGTATGAAAGAGGGTTCTGGATGGAGATTGTCACGCTGATTGTGCCCGGATTCAACGATTCTCCCTCGGAGCTTAAGGCCATAGCGAATTTTATCTTCGACATCTCGCCAGATATTCCCTGGCATGTGACGGCGTTTCATCAGGATTATAAAATGCTTACACCGCAAAACACACCGGCAAACACGTTGTTAAAAGCCGCGGAAATTGGCTACGAAACGGGATTGCATTTTGTGTACGCCGGCAATCTTCCCGGAACGGTCAGCCAATACGAGAACACTTATTGTCCCAATTGCCATGAAGAATTGATCGTTCGATTCGGTTTTAAAATTTTGCAGAACCGGATGGACGAGGATCGGTGCTTTGCGTGTGGAATCACGCTTGCGGGTGTTTGGAAAAATAACCAACTTTCGAAAAATATTAATTGAATGTTTTAAAATAAGAATGTATAATTGAAAATATTTTACACACTTGAATTTGAAACCGCTTCTCAACAGAAGCGGTTTTCTTTTGAATTAGAATGACTTGAAAATGAATATCTTGAATCGGAAACGAGGTTTGATGGTTTGACCTGGGCTTCGCGTTTATTATTCTGGGCATCCTAAAAATGAACATTCGCTGGTTTGTCTCCCTTGTATATGGCACAATTATCTTCGTGTTTTTGCTGAACCCCATTTCGGCTCAAATTCGCTCGCCTGAGGAATTTCTCGGTTTTAAAGTTGGGGAAGATAAAAAATTAGTGGGCTGGGAAACCCTTGTTGATTATTTTGAAATGTTGGACAGCAAATCCGATCGAATCCACGTACAAAAATTGGGAAAATCAACTCTGGGCACGCCATTCATCATGGCTGTGATTTCTTCCCCCAACAATTTGTTGAATTTAGTTAAATACAAAAATTTGCAAAAACAAGCTGCCAATCCGCGTCATTTGTCAACAAACGATGTAAAATTGTTGGCGCGTGAAAGCAAAGTTGTGGTCATGATTGCCTTAAATATTCACTCGACTGAGATCGCCTCCAGTCAGACGGCCGTAGAACTGGCCTACAAGTTAGCGACAGAAAATAATTCGACATTTGAGAAGATTTTAGATAACGTGATTATTTTGTTGATTCCGTCCTTAAATCCGGACGGAGTGGAACGGGTGGTGGACTGGTATAACCAATATTTGAACACGCCACACGAAGGATGTTTTTTGCCTTTTCTTCATAATCATTATGCTGGTGACGACAACAATCGCGATTGGTTTATGATGAACCTGGCGGAAACTCGACTTGTGAGCAAGCAGCTTTATAAGGAATGGTTTCCGCAGGTGGTATTGGACCTCCACCAGACCTCAGCCAAAAGTGCCCTATTGTATTTACCGCCATTTTCTGCACCGATCAATCCCAATTTAAATCCACGGCTATTGGATCAAATAAATAAATACAGCCAACGAATGGCGGAGAATTTGCAAAAACAAAATATACCTGGTTTGGCCACTCACGCGTTTTCTTCTGATTGGTGGCAAGGCACGGCCGGCATGACGCCCTGGTGGCACAATATGATGGGATTCTATTCAGAGATCGCCAGTGCTCAAATGGCTTCCCCGCTCTTTTTTCCCAGAGGAAGTTTGACAGATATCAAACCACAAATGCCGGGTTACAGCAACTTGCTTCGTCATATTAAAGTGTGGCCAGGCGGTTGGTGGCGCCTGCGAAACGTCATTAAATACGAATTGGCAGTGGTCTTTTCATTGTTGGAATTGGCTGCCAAAGAGAAAGAAGCGATCATTTTTAATTTTTGCCGAATGAACCAGGACGCCATCGAGCGCGGGCAGACGGAATCCCCTTTTGCATTTGTGGTACCCGCTTCACAGCACGATTATCTCACCACTCTCGATATGATACAAATTTTGATGAAAGGCGGGGTGGAGATTCATCAACCAAAAGAAGCCTTATCTTCCGGCGACATAAAAATTGAAAGGGAAGACTTTGTGATTTTACTTTCTCAACCATTTCGACCTTACATCAAAGATCTGTTTGAGCGCCAAAAATATACAGAATTAATTGTTTCTCAAAAACCGCTTCCATTTATACCGCAGGATGTCACTGCCTGGACACTGCCCCTGATGATGGGCATTAATACTCGCCGAATTGAGCACCCGTTTAAAGCGGATTTAATTCAAATTATATCACAGCGTTATCCTAAGGGTTCGGTAACCCAAATTAAAAAAGGCAATTATTTACTAAGTCATAAAACCAATCGAAGTTATATCGCGGTGAATCGTTTGCTCAAAGCGGGTAAAAAAGTTTACTGGCTAAAAAATGGCTTTTCACTGGAGGGAAACATTTTTCCGCCTGGCACCATCTATATACCATTTAAGGAAATGAAATTGCGTAAAATGGACTTTTTAGCTCAAGAGCTGAATCTGGAAATCAAACAAACAAGTAAGAGTTTCCAGGGGCAGGAAGTATATCGATTGAAAGATTTCAGGTTAGGATTGTATCAACCGTGGACTGCTAATATCGACGAAGGTTGGACTCGTTTCATTTTGGATAAGTACGATTTTCCCTATAAATCCATTCACAATTCAGACATTAAAAAGGGCAACCTGAGCAGTGATTTTGACG
Organism: bacterium; assembly: GCA_046757025.1. Classification (GTDB taxonomy): domain Bacteria; phylum Zhuqueibacterota; class Zhuqueibacteria; order Oceanimicrobiales; family Oceanimicrobiaceae; genus JBHHXN01. The sequence continues at coordinate 38,171 of JBHHXN010000010.1, read as the reverse complement.
TCATCATCCTGCCGGATATGGCGGCTAAAGATATCCTGCATGGCAAAAAGTTTGATCGGCCAAATATGTACATTCCACCGTTGCCGCCGCCCTACCAGGATGGAATCACCGAAAGTGGCGTGGTCAGCTTAAATGATTTTGTGGTTAAAGGCGGTACTTTGATCGTATTAAACAAAGCATGTGATTTTGCAGTGGAAACATTTGGTCTGCCTGCAGAAAATATCGTGCGAGGTTTGAATGAGCAGGAGTATTTTTGTCCGGGTGCGTTGGTGGAAATCGAAGTGGACACGTCCGAACCCATCGCTTTTGGAATGCCACGAAAAGTCGCAGCTATGTTGAAAGACAGTCCGGTTTTCCGAGCTCTTCCCTGGCATAGGCGTACCGGTGTGGTTGCGAATTACGCTGCGCACAATCCGCTCATGAGTGGGTTGATGATCGGGGCAGAAAAATTGTCGGGCTTACCTGCGATTTTGGATATTCCCGTAGGGGAAGGTCGCATCATTTTGATCGGATTCAAAGCGCAACATCGCGCACAAACCACGGCGACTTTCAAATTTCTTTTCAATGCTATTTATCTGTCCAGCGCCGAAAGAGAAATTTTAAAAAAATAACGGTGCGTAGATCAAAATATCTGCACGAATTCAATTTTTAGACGGCCAAATTAAATTTGGGCGAATTGGCTTTCAAAAAAAAGCAGCGGTTTTTTGTTGTTAGCACTCCACGCACCGTTGACCTCCCCCAAAAAGATGGTATGATCTCCGCCTTCATATTGCTTCACGATTTGACATTCTAAATATGCCAGCGAATCAGCGATGATGGGAATGCCCTCCTGGCTCATGTTAAATTTGAGGTCATGAAATCGTTGCCAGCCGTGTAAATCTGAATCGGCGAACTGCGAGGCAAGATCGCGTTGTTCCTGACTCAGAATGTTGACGACAAATCGCTGGTTTAATCTAAAAAGCGCGTGACTCTTGCCATTTCTCTGGATACAAATGAGAATTAAAGGCGGGTTTAAGGAAACAGAAGTAAATGAATTGACCGTCAAGCCATGATACTCATTTTCGTGTTCCAATGTGACAATGGTGACGCCGGTTGCAAAGCGACTTAATGCATTTCTAAATGATTCTTCAGAGATCAAAATTTACTCCTGTGGATAAATCAAAAAAGGAAGACGTGATTTGAAATAAAATAGAATTTGGTTGAGTTTTTAGATGGGTTGCAGTAAGTCAAATGTTCGCCGTAACGCAACCAAATACGAGTTTCGGTAATTCATTTTACTGAAACAGAGGCGAAACGTGATAGGCTTTAGTTGCGTATTCTTTGATCATTCTATGCGTATTAAAATAGGTGGCGTTAATAGCAATGGTATTTTTCATCATTTGAATCCATTTTTCGGACTCGTTGTAATAGAGCGGAATAATGATGTTTTCCAGTTTCTCATAGAGGTCTTCGATATCCAGATTTTCATCATAATCTTCCAGATTGTTTTCATTAGCGTGAGGCCCGATGGCCCAGCCGGTAACGCCTTCAATGCAGCCTTCTATCCACCAACCATCCAGCACGCTAAAATTGAGCACGCCGTTATGCGCGGCTTTCATACCGCTGGTACCAGAAGCCTCCCGCGGCCTTCTGGGGTTATTCAGCCAAACATCGACGCCGGCAGTAATCACCGCCCCAAGATTCATGTCATAATTTTGCAGGTAGGCGATATCGACTTTGTTCTTGAGCTCCTCCATGGCGTGAAATACGTTTTTGATCACTTGCTTACCTTCATGGTCTTTAGGATGGGCTTTGCCAGCAAAAATGAATTGCACTTTATTGGAGCAAATACGAATCAAGCGCTCTAAATCTGTAAAAATTAAATCAGCCCTCTTGTAAGCTGCTGCTCGCCTGGCAAACCCAATGGTCAAGCAATTTAAGTCCAACTGTTGGCCGGTTTCGTCTTCTACAAGACGCAGTAGTTTGCCTTTGGCGGTCATGTGTGCTTTCCAGATCTCCTGAGTCGGAATGAACATAGTCTGAACAAAATGTTCCGGATTGATATCCCAGCCGGGAATGTATTGACTGTATAATCTCTGGAAACTCGGAGACGTCCAGCTTGCGGAATGAATACCGTTGGTGATGGCTTCGATTTTCGGATTTCTAAACATATTTTTCGAAACTTCTGCGTGCATAGCGGAAACGCCGTTGATGAATCGGCTCAGTTTTAAGGAGATGTTGGTTAAGTTCACCGGGTTTTCACCACCTAAGATTTCAACCAGATAATCCATATACACGGGCTTTAAAACCTGTTTCACCAGTCCAAATTCAAAAACATCGTGGCCGGCTTCCACCGGTGTGTGAGTGGTAAATATGCAATCTTGTTTTACTTTTTCGTACGAGCTGTATCCGCTTTCCCGAATCAGCTCCAGAGCCAGTAAGCTGGCGTGACCTTCGTTTAGGTGGTAATTACGAATGTCGCGATAGCCCAAATCGCGCAACATGCGTATCCCGCCGATTCCTAAAATAATTTCCTGGCAAAGGCGTGCAAATTGATCCCCACCATAGAGATGTTTGTTAATTTGGCGTTCCTGCTCTGAGTTTTCCGGCACATTGACATCGAGAAAATAAACCGGCACTACGTATCCATATTTACCGACGATATCATATTCCCAAACACGCACCCGGGTTCGTCTCGATTCGATGGTCAATTCGATATAATTCGGCAGCTGTCTTAATTTTAATTCCGGGTGCCACCGCACGTCGGTTTCGATTTGATTACCGTTTTCATCCAACCCTTGATGAAAATATCCATATTGATGCAACAAAGTCACCCCCACCATAGGAATGCCTAAATCGGCCGCAGAACGCAAGGTGTCTCCGGCCAGCACACCTAGGCCGCCGCTATACGATGGCAGATCATTCTCCAGAGCGATTTCCATGGTAAAATAGGCAATTTCGCGTTTAGACTTATCTAAACTCAGTCTTTTGAATATTTCGCTGGCTTCGTTCATGCGTGTGTTTTCCCTGATTGTTGTTCGCAATTCTTTATATATATCGACAATCTGTGTGCTTGCTGAAACAAATTAATAACATTAAACATTGAACAAAATTGTTTTTGTTCCAGAAAATTAAGCACAGGCGTATTTTAAAGTCCCATGAGGCAGGTCGAATTTTATTTGTTTATTAATAGATGAAGAAAGTCAAATTCATTAAGTACAGGTTACTTTCTTGCTATAGTATGAATGGATCGTGTATGGTTTGTGAAAAAGTTTTTTTAAAATCAAATCTTGATTGACTTCTTAGGTCTAAACATGGCTGCCGAAATTTTGGTAACCGTTTTTCGGTTTGCCAGACGGATCGAATTTGCGAGGAGGTAATTTTTTACGCCTGAAATGACCGTTAACTTACCTTTTAAAAACGCACTGAGTCCTAATTCTGCCACCTTTTCAGCGGATTCCAGACCAATTATTTTATCTGGATCCATTTCAGAGACTTCGTGAAAATTGGATTCGGTGCCGCCGGGACAAAGGCAGGTAACGGTAAGACCGCGCTCCCGATATTCGCCCCATAAAGCCTCGGAAAAGCTGAGAACAAAGGCTTTGGTGGCGCTGTATGTGGCAAAATACGGCACCGGCTGAAAAGCGGCGGTGGAAGCAACGTTGATAAACCCGCCGGTTTTTTTTACCAACATATTGGGCAAAAATAAATAAGTCAAAGCTACAACCGCTTGCATATTCAAGTTACACATTTCTTCATAGGTAGCATAATTGATCGACTCAAAATGGCCCCATTTTCCAAACCCTGCGTTGTTGATGACCACATCGACTTCTAGACCATGACTGGAGACTTGTTCAAAAAGTGTTTGTGGAGTATTGGGTGAGCTCAAATCTCCGGGAAAAACATGAGCTTGAATTTTGAACCGTTTATTCAACTCATTAGCCAAGTCGTTTAACTTGTCCTTGGATCTGGCCGTGAGGATCAAATTGGCTTGTTTCGCCGCAAGTAACCGGGCAAAACACTCGCCGATACCGGAGGACGCGCCTGTGACTAAAACCGTTTTGTTGCGAAAGCTTTTCATGGGACTGTTGATTTTTACATTTTAGTTAAATTTAAAAGGCTAATATTAAAGATTTAATTTTTCAATGTCAATACAAATGTTGCAACTGTTTTACCGATCAAGGTTAAATTTAGATATCATGACAAGTAACGGTTTAATTGTAAAAACTATTCTGTAAATACCGATGAGCTATTTTCGTGGATAGAAAGTAATTTACGGACATTTTGTTGATTATTATTATTGTAATGATTAAACTTATGCTTGTCTAAATAGCCGGGGTTTTCAAATTAGTTTATATTGTTTCCCTGTTAAAAAATTAGAGAAAAACCAAAATCTACTTTATGTTCGAAAAAGAGGGAAATGCTATCTGGCAGATCTGGATAGACACCGGGGGTACCTTTACCGATTGTATCGCTCGGGCTCCTGACGGTAAATTACATCGAACAAAAGTATTGAGCAGCGGTTGCTTGCGCGGAATTATTGAGAAGCCATTGGATGAGAAAAAATTTCGCATCAACCACAAATGGCACATCCCTTCGGATTTTATTCGCGGATTCATGTTTACAATTCTGGGAACTACGGATTCGGAATCGGAGGTAGAACATTTTGATGCGAATTCGAACTGTCTTGTCTTAAAAGAACCCTGGACAGGTGAGGTCAATTCGGGAATGGCTTTTGAGGTGAAAACCGATGAAGAGGCGCCAATTCTGGCGGCTCGCATGGTGACTCGAACCATGCCGGATCGGGCATTGCCAGAATTGAACATGCGCTTGGCTACCACTCGCGGTACCAATGCTCTACTTGAGCGCAAGGGCGTTCCGTTGGCCTTGTTTGTCACCAGGGGCTTCGCCGACCTTTTGCGCATTGGTACGCAACAGCGTCCGAATTTGTTTGCGTTGAATATTGTCAAACCCGAACCGCTCTATCAAATCGTGGTCGAGGTGGATGAGCGCATTTCTGATCAAGGTCAGATTTTAAGGAAACTGGACACCTCAGAATTGCATGGCTGTATTGAAGAATTGTTAGCTCAGGGCTTGCGAGTGGCGGCTGTCTCGTTGTTACACAGCTATGTAAATCCGGATCATGAACATGAATTAACCGAATATCTAAAAAGAAATGGCTTTCATCATGTTTCTTCTTCTGCTGAATTAGCGCCGTTTATCAAAATTCTCGAGCGCACTGAGACCGCCGTGGTGGATGCGTATATTACGCCGATAATTTGCCGTTATATAAAAAATGTACAAAGCGCCATTTCCAGAGGTCGATTGCATGTGTTGACCAGTGCCGGTGGTTTGATTAATGCGCATGAATTTAACGCCAAAGACAGCCTACTCAGCGGTCCCGCTGGCGGTGTTGTGGGAGCGGCTTTAACCGGCAGGCAGTCGGGTTTCAATAAAATTATTGCATTTGACATGGGAGGAACCAGTACCGATGTCGCGCGTTACGATGGCGATTATGAGTATGTATTCGAGCACCAGGTTGGAGATGCTCACCTAGTTGCCCCGGCCCTGGCCATTGAAAGCGTGGCAGCCGGCGGCGGCTCCATCTGCTCGTTTGATGGTTATCGTTTGCAGGTAGGTCCCGAAAGCGCCGGAGCTCAGCCGGGGCCAGCCTGTTATGGCGCCGGCGGTCCATTGACTCTGACGGATGTGAATCTGCTGCTAGGCAGATTGAACCCGGATTACTTCGAAATTCCCATGGTAAAAACGCAGGCCTTGTCCCGGCTTTCAGAAATAATTCAAACCGTTACCTGTTCGACAGGTGAGAAAATCCCGTCGGATGCATTGTTACAGGGGTTTTTAGATATCGCGGACGAGCGCATGGCAGACGCCATTCGCAGAGTGTCGGTTCGCAAAGGCTTCGAGCCCGGGGATTACGCATTAATTTCATTTGGTGGAGCTGGCGGTCAGCATGCTTGCAGCATTGCAGAAAAGTTGGGGATGGCGGTCATTATTATCCCGAAAGAGGCCTCTTTGCTGAGCGCATTGGGTTTGGGGCACGCGGTACTAGAACGCTTTGCAGAAAAACAAATTTTGAAACCCTTAAATCAGGTGGAACATAAAATTCGCTCCTGGTTAAAAGCGCTTGCCGAAACTGCTCGACGTTCGGTTGCCGCAGAAGGCATTCCGGAATCGCGGATTGCGATTCGACGTCAAATTGTGAATGTCCGATTTGTCGGACAGGATTCCATAGTCGCCATCGAATACTGCGGTGACATTTCTCTGCACAAAATTTTTCAGAAAAAATACCAACAAATTTTTGGTCATCTTCCAGAAGGCCGGCAATTGGAAGTGGAGTCTTTAAGAGTGATTTGCTCAGATACTCCCGTATTCCGCAAGGCGAAAAAATTGAAAGGGGATATACAAAAAACCAATCCCATGCGGCATGCGGAAATTTTCATCGGCGGTCAAAAGCGAAATGTGCCTTGTTATGAAAGGGACGAACTTTCTCCCGGCATGAAATTGAGGGGGCCCGCTTTAATTTTTGAACGACACAGTACCACGGTTCTGGAGATGGGATGGCATGCACGAATAGATGAGAACGAGGCACTTGTTCTAAACAAAACATAATTTGAAAGGATTGGGCTGCGTAACCAAATCATCCTCGTCATTTGAATTAGTTCAGGAGACATTTCATTGAAACCAAAATCGCTCACAGACCAAGCGGAAGTGATTCAACTGGAATTGTTTATCAATCGATTTCGCGCCATAGCACAGGAGATGGGTGAAATGCTGCGCCGGACCGCGGTTTCCACCAATGTCAAAGAACGGCTGGATTTTTCCTGCGCCATCCTTGACGCGGATGGCGAGCTAGTGGTGAATGCACCGCATATTCCAGTGCATCTGGGCGCCATGGGGCTGTGTGTTCGCAAACTTCGCCAGGAGCTCAAAATAGCGCCGGGGGATGTGGCGGTGACAAATCATCCGGCTTTCGGCGGTTCGCACTTGCCGGATATCACCGTGGTCACGCCGGTTTTTACAACACAAAATCAGTTGCTGGGATATGTAGCCAATCGCGCACATCATGCAGAAATTGGCGGCATTCGACCCGGCTCCATGCCACCCCGCGCCCGCTCTCTAAGTGAAGAAGGCGTGGTCATTCCGCCGGTTCATCTGGTAAAAAACGGTCGTGCCGACTGGGCTCTCATGCGTTCCATTTTAAAGGGAGGGCCTTACCCCACGCGCGCTCTGGAAGACAATCTCGCCGATCTGCGAGCCGCCGTGGCCGCAAATCATCGCGGCAGTCAGGCTTTGGGTGAATTGGCTGAGTCTTTTGGCGCCGACGTGGTTTCTCATTTTATGTTGCAGCTGAAAAAGCTCGCCGAAAATAAAATAAAAAGAGCGTTGTCAAATTTGCAGGGCGGACTTTACCAGGCAAAAGGAAAATTAGATGATGGCTCATCTGTTTGTGTTCAGTTCAAAATAACAGGAGCAAGTGCTGAAGTGGATTTTACGGGTTCAGCAAATGTGCACCCGGGAAATTTGAATGCCACCCCCGCCATCGTGCGCAGCGCGGTAATCTATGTTCTCCGTTTGCTGATAAATGAGCCTCTGCCTTTGAACGAAGGATTGATGCAGCCGATCAAGTTGATCATTCCGACCGGCATGTTGAATCCGGAATTTCCTGAAGAGGCAGACAAAGCACCGGCCGTAGTTGGTGGGAATGTGGAAACCAGTCAATGTCTGGTAAACACCATGTTGAAAGCGCTGAAGTTTCTGGCGGGAAGTCAGGGAACCATGAATAACTTGCTTTTCGGAACCGATGAATTTGGCTATTATGAAACCGTTTGCGGTGGTTGCGGCGCCGGACCGAATTTTCATGGCGCCAGCGCCGTGCACAGTCACATGACAAACACACGCATCACCGATGTAGAGGTGGTTGAGCACCGATATCCCGTACGTGTCGAGCGCTTTGCCATCCGGAAAGATTCTGGTGGTTCTGGCAATTTTCGCGGGGGGGACGGCGTGATTCGGGAATTTACCTTTTTGAAGCAAATGGAACTCTCCATTCTTAGCCAGAATCGCTCGCAGGCGCCCTTTGCCCTGGCGGGCGGCGAAGCGGGGTCCCCCGGCCGACAGCGTTTGATTAGAGCCTCAGGCGAAATCATCGAATTACAGGCCATGGACGGGTGTACGGTTTATCCAGGCGATCGTTTGATCCTCGAAACTCCGGGAGGAGGTGGATTTGGTAAAAAAGAATAATTCCACTTCTCAATTGCATTCTAATTTAACAAGCTTGGCCGTTTCATAGTTGAGCATTCACTCAAGTAAAGGAACTGCAATATGAAAAGATTGTTATCGGTGTTATTCTGGTCGATCATCGCTGCCGCTTTCATTGGTCCAGGTACGGTTACCACCGCGGCATCCGCCGGTGCCCAGTTTGGCTATACCCTGTTATGGGCGTTGCTGTTTTCAACCATCGCGACGCTGGTTTTGCAGGAGGCCAGCGCCCGCATTGCGGTGGTCACGGGCATGAGTCTGGGTCAGGCCATTCGCAAACAATTTTTTGGCAGTTTCAAGGGCTGGCTGATTTTGCTTTTGGTAATTGGAGCCATCATTTTTGGTTGCGCGGCTTATGAAGCCGGCAACATTCTTGGCGGAGTGACCGGCGCGATTATGGGAAGCGGTGTATCTGCCAGATGGTGGACGCTCCTTATCGGAGGTTTCGCTGGTATCATACTCTGGCTGGGAACCACCCGAGGAGTCGCTTATTTTTTAAGTACCGTTGTGGCATTCATGGGAATCGCCTTTCTGTTCACAGCCATTTTGTTGAAACCGTCCTTTTCGCAATTATTCGCTGGCAGTTTTATTCCACAAATGCCAGCGGGCTCCGGTCTCTTGATCCTGGGACTTATCGGAACCACGGTGGTGCCCTATAATTTGTTTTTGGGATCGGGCATCGCAGCCGGCCAAAATCTCCAGGAGTTGCGCTTTGGTTTGAGTGTTTCCATCGTTCTGGGGGGATTGATTTCCATGGGCGTGCTGGTGGTGGGAGCCTCCGTTCACGGCAGTTTTACTTATGACAGCCTGGTCGGGGCTTTATCACAAAAAATCGGTGTCTGGTCAAAACCGTTATTTGCATTTGGATTGTGCGCTGCTGGTTTGTCATCGGCCATTACCGCTCCGCTGGCAGCAGCGATTACCGCCCAAAATCTCTTTCAGCGCCAGGATGAAAATGGCTGGCACAATCGTTCCTGGAAATATCGCGGCATCTGGCTGACTGTTTTAGCCGTTGGCATCGGCTTTGGGCTGGCAAATATCAAACCCATTCCGGCCATTATTCTGGCGCAGGCGTTCAATGGCATCGTACTGCCTTTGGTGGCGGTGTTCTTATTGATGGTAGTGAACAATCGATATTTAATGAGCGCCAAAAATTTGAACAGCTTATTGTCTAACGTCCTCATGGGCGTGGTGGTAGCAGTAACCATAATTATCGGTATTTCAAATGTCTTGAAAGCGGCTGCGGCATTGTTAAAAATGGCCGCTCCAACTGAAAGTATCATTCTCTCTGTTTCTGCGCTGGTGACTTTACTGTTGGTGTATCCCATCGCACGAACGGTGAGAACTTTAAGAATTTAATACTTTTACTCAAGTTTCGCACTTAGATAATGTAAACAAAAACAAATAAGGTCAAGCTAATAAATTCATATTTAGCGCCTGAACGAAAACTCAAGAAATGCGCGATATAAATAATCTCTTCGCGAGGGCGTCCCTTTGACAAAGCTCTGGACAGGCTCCACCAAGCCAAGCAGGCATTCACCCTCGGCCAGGAGGCCTTCGAGAAGATCGGGTGGTTTTCGTTTAATCACATACGGCTATCCAGTTTGCTCAGAAACGGGGTTATTACTGAATTCAGTATTTAAAAGAATGCTATAGTCAGTCATTCCCGCGAAAGCGGGAATCCATTTAGAAACAAAGATTTGAGGCGGTCGAAACCTCTGGATGCCCGCCTTCGCGGGCATGACGATTAAGGTTTATATCAATCGAAAAGAGTTTTTATAAGTTCAAGCTGAGTTAACTGGATAACCGTATTAATCACAATTTAAGCAGTTAATTTTAAAGAGATTACATGACTCTTCCAAAATTAGAGTGAGTGAGGTTGTATGGACACTTTTAACTATTTTTATTTAACGCCGAGGCGCAAAGGCGCAGAGAAAACCCTCTCTGTGCGAAGCTCACTGTGCTCTCAGCGGCCTTTACGTTAAAATCAAAGTGGTTATTTGAGAATCGGGTGTTCTGGTATAAAACGCCTTTTTAATATTTACTCAAAAAGTCGATTTAAAAGGGACTTTTCAAATAAATGGCTGCCTACTCCTATTTTGGAATTTTTTAACGATTGTGATTATATAGAATGATGTGAATTCAAGTTAAGAAAAATACCTAAAAAACAGGTGATTACACAACTACGAAACTGGAGTACTTTAATTTATGTAGCTAGTCGGATTTTATGGTGGAGGAACCCGCTGCTCTGCATTGACATTGCAATAAATATCTATTATATTTGTAGAATTAATAAACTGGAAGCCTTATTCGTGAAAATATGTTAAAACAACAGCTGAAAGAATCCATCGAATTTATCCGAAATTTGACCGAAGATTCGCCCCAAATTGCAGTGATTCTGGGATCGGGTCTCGGGCCGTTTGCGAAAGAATTACAGAATCAAACCGTCATCGATACCCAATCCATTCCGCATTATCCGCAATCCACTGTGGAGGGGCATGCTGGCAGGTGGGTGTTTGGCGATATCGAAAACAAGCGCATTTTGACCCTCCAGGGCCGGATTCACTCGTATGAAGGATATTCGCTGCAAACGGTCACTTATCCTGTGCACTTAATGACTGAATTGGGAGTGAGGAATTTGATCGTCACCAACGCAGCCGGTGGCATTAATCAGACGTTTCAGCCAGGCGATTTAATGCTGATTGTGGATCACATCAATTTGATGTTTGACAATCCGTTGTTTGGCCTGAACGATCATCGTTTGGGGCCGCGTTTTCCGGACATGTCGGAATCATACAACCGGGAACTCATTGCTCTGGCAGAGCAGACGGCGATGGAGTTGGGAATTAAACTTCAAAAAGGTGTGCTGGCGGCCATGAAAGGCCCCACTTATGAGTCCGCTGCCGAAGTGAGGATGGTGCAGCGATTGGGGGGAGATGCCGGTACCATGTCCACGGTGCCGGAAGTAATCGCAGCGGTTTATCGCGGATTACGGGTTTTGGGTATTTCATGTATTACCAATTTAGCAACGGGGCTATCGCACAGTAAACTTAGTCACCATGAAGTGACTGAAGTGGCCGAAATAGTCAAAGATAAGTTCTCTTTGTTGATAAAAGCGATTATTGGAAAAATGAAATTGTGAATGAAGGGCGGAAACGGGTCGAAAATCCGTTTAATTACTCACCATGAATCTTTGGGACTGGAAAGCAAAAAATTATGATCGGTATCGAAGTTTATTTCCATTAAGATGGTTGCTGTATAGAGAATTAGAAAATATTCAGGCTCTGCTTTTTCAAATCAAATTAAATCAAGGACCGATTCTGGATGTTGGAACAGGGACGGGCACCGCACTGGATTTGTTTCCAAACTCCACAACTACCGTTGCTGTGGATAGTTCACTCAACATGATTAAAATTGCCAGGCGCAAAAAAGCATGCTATTTTGTCGTCGCAGACGCACTGGCTCTGCCGTTTAAAAATTCTACTTTTGAACTGGTTACCGCCGTCGGAATCTTTGAATATTTGAGCAACCAGGCAGCGTTTTTGGAGGAAGCCAAAAGAGTTTGTGAAGCTGCCGGTTACGTGCTGCTGACATTGTCACAACTAAATATGTTCAATTTATTTAGGTTATTTTTGGCTCAGCCATTGCGATTGCTGACCTACAAAAATTTTATAAACAAAACGCACCGGGCCGGATTTAATTGTCTCCTGAAAAAAAAATCGCTCATGCAATTTCAGGTGCTTTTGCAGAGGAGTACGGGATAATTTAATTGCAACTGAAAAGTGCCCCGTCAGTCATACATTGTGGTGCGAATATTGTTAATAAAACTTCATTTGCATTTTCAAAAAATTTCTTTCAATCGAAAATTGGCAACCGATTCGTCACCAACAAAACAGGCTATGGCATAAAAGAGCATAAACTAATAAAATGAACTCGAGAAAAAAGAACCTACATATTAAAAAAAAGCTCATAAGTAGCCGGAAATATTGGAAACGATTTGGCGACTATTTTGAATTTAAGTTCACCGGCCGCTGGATGTTTTTTAGTCTGCTCATTGGTATTGTGGCCGGACTGGGCGCCATATTATTTTTCTATTTGCAAATGGGGGTAGAAGAAGTCTCTCTCCATGGGTTAGCAAAATATTCCCCTCCGCTTCCTGGCGGGGAGGGCAACAATTCGGGCGAATATACCCTGCCATTGAACCCTTGGTGGCTATTGATTATTCCAACAGTAGGTGGCTTGATTTCTGGATTTCTGGTTTATACCTGGGCGCCGGAAGCGGAAGGGCACGGAACCGACGGTGTGATAAAATCTTTTCATCAGGAGCGGGGCATCATTCGTAAACGCGTGCCACTGATAAAAACCATCGCCTCGGCCGTGACCATCGGCACTGGCGGCAGCGCCGGCCGTGAAGGCCCCATCGCGCAAATCGGTGCGGGATTTGGCTCGGTTTTGGCCACGAAATTGAAGCTCTCTGATCGCGAACGACGAATCATGGTAGTGTCCGGTATGGCGGCCGGCATCGGGAGTATTTTTAGATCCCCCATTGGCGGAGCCATTTTTGCTGTCGAATCATTATATAAAGACGATTTAGAAACAGAAGGATTGGTGCCGGCCATCACCTCGTCCATAATTGGATTTTCGGTTTTTGCGTCATTTTTTGGCTGGAACACGATTTTTTCGACCGGTCGCTACATTTTCCAAAACCCCCTGGAGTTGTTGTTTTACGGAGTTTTTGGTTTGCTTTGTGCTCTTTTGGGTATTTTCTACGTAAAAATTTTCTACGGCTTTCATGAAAAATTTTTCGCACCATTAAAAATTCCCAGGCATTTTAAGCCGGCACTGGGGGGGCTTTTATTAGGCATTCTTGGATTCTTCTTTCCGTACATTCTTGGATCGGGGTATGGTTGGATTCAGTTAGCCATCGATGGAAAACTTGCTATCTCACTTATGTTGACCGCAGCGGTCTTTAAAGTGTTTGCAACTTCATTTTCAATCAGTTCCGGCGGTAGCGGCGGTATTTTCGCCCCCTCCTTGTTTATCGGTGCCATGTTGGGCGGCGCTTTCGGCGGCTTCGCGCAACTGTTGTTTCCCAATATTGTGACCCAGCCCACGGCTTTTGTTCTCGTGGGCATGGCGGCCTTTTTTGCCGGCACAGCCAATGTACCGGTTTCGTTGACCATCATGATCACGGAAATGACCGGGAGTTATGGTTTATTGGTACCGTTGATATTTACCTCTACCATTTCTTATTTTGTCGCGAGAAAGTGGAGTATTTATAATCAGCAAGTAAAAAGCTTTGCCGACTCCCCTGCTCACCGCGGGGATTTGATCGTGGATATTTTGAAAGAAATCCCCGTGGAAATCGCTTTTAAACCCAATGCCAAGTTGCCCAAAATTCCCAACAGTTTGCCTGTTCAAAGGATCCTGCCTTATTTTTCTGATAGCGAGGAAGATAGTTTTCCCGTCGTGAATAAAGAGGGCGAAATCACGGGATTGCTTTCTATGGGTAGTTTACGAGCTGTGATCGGAGACGAAGGCATCGGAGAAATTATCGTGGCTGAGGATATAAAAACGCCCTTAGTTACGATGACCCCGGGCGAGAATTTACACCAGGCCCTGGTGAAATTTCTCAAAACCAAGTATTCAACCATTCCGGTGGTGGATAGACTGGATTCAAACAAAATTTTAGGCTTTCTCAGTTATCGTGACTTAATTCATGCTTACGACGATGCTCTGATTAAATGGAGTACCGATAATTGATTCCGTGAGCCAATATGAAAAGTTGATAATTGTTCTGGAGTGTATTTACCATGAAAAAAAAACCTCCTCAATCCAAAATGGTTAGCCACCACAATCGCTTTTTGCTGGTGTTTATTTGTACGGCCTTTTGCTCAGGGATCTGTATTCAAACAGCGACGCCAATGATTTTTCAACAAAAAAAACATCCCCAAGTACCAAGCTCGCTCACGAACGGAAGAGAAATACTGCTCAAGGCCGTAGAAGCCGCCGGCGGACGAGATAGATTTGCGCAGATCCGGAATTTTCGCATCACCACCGAGAATGTGATCATGCAATCTCGAACTAAATTAGATTTAAAGGTTACCGAAATCGCACAATTGCCGGATAAAACCAAACAGATTTTTCAGTTAAAAGCAGGGGAGAGGGTTCAGGTTTTGCAAGGCCATTCCGGCTGGAAAAAAGTCGATGACAACATAAGCGATCTGACACAAAGTGAATTACGTGAAATGAAACGTGGATTATTTCGTGACACGATCAATTTGTTTAAAAGAAGCGAAAGTCAGGAATTAAATATTAAATATTTTGGAAGGGAAACCATCGCGGGAAAGTCCAATTATGTGTTGCAAATAAAGGACAATAGCGGCGAATTTTTCAACTTGTATATTGACGCTGCTACCTTGCTGATTTCCAAAAAAACGTACCACGGCGCTTCAGAGCTTAGGCTGGCGGTACTCGAAGAGATCTATTCTGATTACCGCGAAGTTGACGGCATACGCTTGCCATTTCATACCGAAGTTAAAGCCAGGGGGAAATTGTTTATCGATGCAAAAGTAGTAGAGGTAAAATTCAATTTAAACCTTGCCGACAACTTTTTTTCCAAAAACTGATCAAGCGGCGGGCTCGATTATCGCCGACATGGAACCCGCACTGTGCGGAATTCTCCAATCCGGACCGTAGGCATGAATCTGGTCTCTTTTTAACTCAGCCCGTTCTTTAGTAGTGGTATCCACGATCACCCTCCCCGTCAGATCCACTTCGCAGGCCATTTGAAAAGCCTTGGTCTCAGTGTGTCGGAATATTTGCATTAGCATTTCGATGACATAGTCGTACGTGTGCTCATTGTCGTCTAATAAAACTACGTGGTACTGAGGGATATGTAGCGGTTTTTTGCGTTTTTTCGTGCGGGTTTTTTCTGAAACATCGGGCAGAGATGTTGTTTCAGCGTAGCTTAATGTCATAGTGAACCCTGAAAAGATTTTACAATAAATTTGATAACCTAATGACTCGACACTCCGCAACGGGTTCCGGACACAGAACGAATAGCGGTCCGGAAGAGCCACAAATTTTTGACGAATCCCACTCGTTCGACTACTCAGTTGGGCTTAGTATTCCATTTCAAAATTGATTGTCGGGTACCTATCTTCATGCTGAGCCCCATTTAAAATCGGAAAACCATGATCTTCACCCAGAGCGGAGTAGAAGGGTGAAGATCGGTAGCTGCTATTATCTCTTGTGAATCCGACAACCATTTCTGAAATGGAGCACTAAGTGATAACTAGTGTCTGAACGAAAACTCGAGAAATGCGCGATTTAAGAACCTCTTTGCTGAGGCGTCCCTTCGACAAAGCTCAGGAAAGGCCGCACCGAGCCAAGCGTGAATTCATCCTCGGCCAGGAGGCATTCGGGAAGATAGGGTCGTTTTCGTTCAGACTAGTTAATAATATAATTTTCAAGGAATGCAAAGTCAAGAAGTATTCAATTCTTTGCAAGTGTTTCCAAAGCCTTCTTTTTAGCGAAATCTAATCCTGAATGCTGGCGATTTCAAATTTAAATTCATGGGCTGTTTTAAAGAGATATTCGAATGTAGCTCGGTCGGCCCGTAACAGGTGAAGGGCGGTAATTTTTTTTGCTTGACTTTTAAACGATTAATTCATAAAATAGAACCGGATTGAGCTGAAAAAATGTAACTATTCAGCCTGTCATCCCGCAATTGCGGGATCTTTTTTGAGTTTAGAATTAATTGGCTGATCTAGAGAGTGCTATAAAACCAACAAGGCCTTTCCGGGATGACAAAACTAGCTGAAGAGTTACAAAAAAATTGTGGTAGTTTTAATAAATATGGATATTTAGTAATTCGTCCTTCCTGTCGATACCACAAAGAAACACCAACGTGATCAATGGTCTATTATTCCGCAAATCATCTTCATTTTGAGTATTGTTTTTAACCTTCAGCAGCAAATGATTTGGAATTTGATTCGAGACAAAAGAGTTTAATTAGCAAAGGCCAAAGTAAAGTATGCATAACCTACTGGCAAAATTCAACGTAACGGTGTCATATCATGTCGTATTATGAAAGAACATATAGATTAGGGTTTGGCGGTGGGCTCACCAAAGCAGTTAAATATTTACTCATTGCGAATTGCGTTGTTTATTTATTTCAACATTTGATCGGTCCCGGACCGGATCCGCTATTGATCAAAATATTTGGAATGCATCCCAAATGGGTTTATTCAAAACTGCATATTTGGACCCCATTTACCTATATGTTTCTTCACAGTCAGTCAGATATATGGCATTTATTGTTCAACATGTTTGTGCTCTGGATGTTTGGTTGCGAAGTGGAACGATCTTTGGGCACGCGTGAATTCCTAAAATATTTCGTAATTTGCGGCGTCGGCGCTGGTATTTTTCACCTGATCGTTTATTTCAATTCAAGCATTCCAGTGGTGGGCGCATCAGGAGCCATATACGGTGTCATGGTGGCTTTCGCGGTGTTGTACCCGGAACGCGTGATCACACTGCTGCTGTTTTTGTTTTTTCCTATCCAAATCAAGGCCAAATATCTGGTGATGATATTTGCTGGCATTTCTTTATTTTTAGGCGTGTTCGGAAGCGATTTTGGCGTCGCCCATTTTGCACATCTGGGCGGCATGGCGGTGGGATTTGCCTATTTAAAGCTGGATTGGCGATTAGACTACCTTGGCGAACGGATCCGCCAGCGCCGGGAATCGCGTCGCGTTCTGCATAAGTTAAAAAAACAACAAGATATGCAAAGATTTCGCGAAAGAGTCGATGAAATTCTGGATAAAATCAATGAAGTTGGATATGAAAAATTGAATGACGAAGAACGAAGAATTCTTCATGAAGCCAGTCAACAATTTAGCAGTGAAAAGAAACCCGAAAATTAGGTTTATCTTTATAAAATATGATTTCTAAAAACCCGAAGAAATCTTTAACAATCAGTCATTTTGTCCACCCCTTATTACTCATTATCTTCCTGATTAATTTACAGCCTGATTTTTTAAGTGCTCAGAATTTTGATTGGGAAAGGCTCATCCGCTCCAAAGCGCGTAAAATCGATGGCCAGTTGGACTATGCCAGCCTTCACGATTTAGCAGATGTGTTAAAAGCACAAACTTACTATAGCAACAAAGTCAGAAAAGCCATTCTGTATTTGGGGTCGCAAAAAATTACTTTAACCGCTTTTAACCCATTTGTTTTGGTGGACCAAACCATATTACAGATGCCAATAAACACGATGTTTATGAAAGGCGATATTTATGTGCCGCTTCAATATTTTCTTCCCATCGTAAAAAGCGTCATTTCAAACCAAGATGATTTCACCTCTTTTTATGGAAAGCTCGACCTAAAAAAAGAAATTAATATTACAGGCGTTCAGGTTGTCGAAAAAGCAAACGGCACATTGATTCGGGTGAAAACACTGAAAGATTTTAACGAGTCCAGTATTAGCACCCGCTACAGTCGCGGCTGGTTGTATGTGGATTTTTTACATGGAAAGATCGATGAAAAATCCTTTACACGGAAAATCGAAAAAGGGCTTGTCAAAAAAATAGTGCCCGTCCAGTCTGAGCAGATGGTACAACTTTCTTTTCAGTTAAACAGTGACATTCCGGCAAAGAATTTAAACATAACTAAAAATGCTCGAGAGGTTTGGATTTCCATTCCAACGAAGGACAAGCTAAATCCGAAGATCATCGCCAAAATAAACTCCGATAAAGAAAAATGGCGAATTGATAGAATTGTCCTCGATCCGGGGCACGGAGGGCGCGATCCCGGAACCATTGGTAAAAACGGCATTTATGAAAAGGATGTCGTGTTGGCCATTGCGAAAAAAGTGAAAGATCTGATTCGCAGGAAAACCAACATGCAAGTTTTTATGACGCGTGATTCGGATGTTTATCTTACATTACCAGCGCGCACGCAATTAGCCAATAAAAAACAGGGCAAACTTTTCATTAGTATTCATGCCAATTGGAATCGTAATTCCAGAGTGAACGGTGCCTCCACTTATTTTTTGGGATTGGCCAAATCAGAAGAAGCGCTGGAAATTGCCCAGCTCGAAAACGCCGTGATTAAATTTGACGATCATGAGACCAACGGCTCTCAGTACAACGATGAAAGCATCATTTTAGCGGCCATGGCACAGAATGATTACAACAAAGAAAGTCAGGATTTTGCTGCCATGGTGCAAAAGTCCATCAAAAAATATACGGGATTAGTTGATCGGGGAGTCAAACAAGCCGGCTTTTACGTTTTGGTCGGCGCCTCCATGCCCAATGTTTTGATAGAAACGGCTTTTTTATCTAATCGCAATGATGAGCGAAATTTGAAATCTCGGTCATTTCAACAAAAAATGGCCAACGCGATTTTTACAAGCATCATGCAATTCAAAGAAAAATATGAGAATATTCTCGAGTTTAATTGAGGAAGTTGTTTGATGCGGAGCTATTTATTCGATGTGGATTTAATCCTTCTAAAATTTAAGAACACCAGTATCATTAAGACAACGATACTTGAAGCGGCGAAAAATATCAGAAAATTGCGATGGTAGTTTTCAAATTGAATCGTACCAGGAAGGCCTAATAAAATAAACCGCGACCACAAGTACGGATTGGAATTAATAGATTTTATAAAGGTAATTTTTGCCTGCCTCAGTGCTTCAGCTTTAGTCATTCCCATTTTCAAATTGGCATAAAATGCCGAGAGCAGTTCCGCGCCACTTTTTTCAGGTACGGTCCACAAACTTGTGGCCACCGTGGGCACGCCGGCATAATTGAAAGCATGCACCAGCGTGCTTAAACCGTTGCTGTCCTTGAAACTATTGAATTCTCTTTCTAAGTTGCTTAACACCGCCAGCTCAGCATTTAATTTAAGATTGAATAATTCTTGAATTTCCAGTTCGTGGATGATTTCACCCTGCCTGCCGAAAGTTATTTTTGAATATAAGGGCGAATTTTCGGAAATAGCGCCGTGCGTTGCCAGATGGATTAGTTTATAATCTGGACTTTTCTTTACGAAAATATCTTTTTGATCGCGATGGGTGGTATAAAGTTGAGAGACGGTCATGCCGACCGCTTGAGCGATTTGCATAATTTCCTCGTCACTATTTTCAATGGGTTTGAAATCACCACTGGTGTGATTGTTTTGAAATCTGTCATGGGCCATCCCCGATTGCGTTTCATTGCGGTAGTTTGCCGTGTCGGCGTTTCCGGAAAAAGCGATGAGGAAATTGTGAGTCCGCCCGTCATTTTTGTAGGGCCAATTAAGAAATTTCGCATAAGGAAGATAGGTTATGGCATAGTCTTCAATCAGAAAACGGGCGTGGTTAAAATCATAATTGTCGGTTAACTTGTCTTTGTTCGTCACCAGGCATTCAAACGGAACGAGTTTTAAAATATCGTCAGTTGAAACAAACAGAGAATTTTGTAAAGGAATGTATCCTTTGATGGGTTTTAAAATAGAGTTGTAGAGTATTCCGAGCAGATCCAGGCGAAAATATTCGTTGAGTGAATACTCGCCATATTTGAGATTTGTTTGATGGGGTGAAAAAAGGGGATGAATTTGTTCAATTAGTCTGGTTAAGTAAGCACGACCGATGGGAATTTGTTTGAAGAAAATAGAGTCGGCGCGCACCAATAAAATGTTGGTTTCTTCTTCGCCCACCACATAATGAAGAAACGAGGCATTGTGTTTGACCAACTGCTGACGAAGATGCTCAAGCGATTCGGTGGTAGGAGTTGTTAAGCTGTAAAATGCGGGATACGTTTGAGCGAATTCCTTCTGCAAGTTGTTTTTTGTCGCAATCATGCCTTTGATCTTATTTTTAATTTGCATGATGAGAGTTAAATTTTCTTTGTTGTCAGAGCGCCACAGATCCCAAAGTTGATTCCACTTTTGTTGAATTTGTTGAGTTAAATTTTCAATTTGATATTTCGTGACGTCATTTTCTGGGGAAGAGATGGTATATTTTATTTGAGCTATATGATGGATGTGCTGTGTGGCTTTGTATTTTTCGCACAGGTCAAATATTTTTTTCAAATGTCCGATCTTGTAGCAGGCAGTGATGGCCGGAATAAAAAAATCGCTTTTCAAGTTGAATATTTGTTTCATATTTTGATCGCTGCAGAGATTTCGGTAATCGTCCAAAAAGTCGATAACGGTATCCACGCGGGTGGCGGCTAATTCGGCAAAGTCGGCTTGCAAATAAGTTTTAATCAAACCGGTGTTGCCCGCTAATATGGCATCGTACGAACCGGTGTCTTTCCCCAATTGTATGGCATCCAGAAAATAGGTTTCCGCTTTTTCAATATTTTTTTCAAGTAACGATATCTCACCTTGCATATATCGAATCAAAGCAATGTATTGAAGTCGAAGCGTTTGTCGGGCGAGTGCGTCCGCACGGGTGAGATAATATTTCGCATCGTTTAAATTCAAAGAATGGTTGATATTTAAATCAGCCAGTTTGACCAGGCAGGATTCCGCGATATGATAGAGTTTGTACCTTTCAGCAAACCAGAGTACTTTTTTGTACTCGGTTTTTGCACTATCGATTTCTCCCTGCGCCTGGTGCACATCTGCCAGGTTAAAAAGTGCTTGATATTCCAGTTCAGTCTGTCGATTTTGATCGGCTATTTTAATGGTTTGATGTAAAGTTTTCTGGGCGTTTTGCCAGTCATGCAATTCGATATAGATTTGCGCTTTGGCAAGGGAAATCGATGTTCTGAGGCGACTTTTTGAAAATCCGGGTGTGGCTTGTTCCGATAGGGTTAAGTATTTTAAAGCCCGAAAATAATCGCCTGAATGGAAAGTAGCGGTCGCCCGATCAAAATAAAGTTCTGGCAATTCTTGCAGTTCATTTATTGCGGTTGCAATTTCAATACCTTTGCCACAGGTTTTTTCCACAGCTGAAAACCACTTGAGTGTTTTGTAATAATGGGAGAGTGTTTTGTTGATTTGCAATTGCTCAAAAAGTGCGCCATTTAACTGAGCCAACTTAAAAGCTTGTTCGAAATAATATTGAGCAGAATCCACTTTGCCGATTTCAAAAAAACATTTACCTAAAATTTGCATCTGTGTTATTTTCAAATGGGGATTAATAAATACTGCTACGCGTTGGGATTGCTTAAAATTGGCAATGGCGGCCCTGAAGTCGTTCAGCTCAAATAATATTTCCCCCAATAAATTGTAACTAAAGGGATCACCGTGGGTTTTTAAATAGCTTAGAATGGTGGTGCGGGCTTTCTTGAAATTACCTAAGTGATATCGCCAGATGGCGTACCCCAAATCATAGAAATGTTTTTGTGCTTTTTTTCTTCTCAATTTGCGTAAAGTGGCCGGCAGCTTATCTGTGAGTTCACCGCGGATGGCGGATTCGACCAATAACTGAACGGCTGTTGGCGAGGTGCTACCCTTGTCCAGTGCGGATTTGGCATAGTCAAACGCCTGCTTCCAATCGCTGCTGAATTGGTGAATCGCCGCTAGGCCCAGAAAATCATTCGGATTCTGTGGCATGTTTTGAAGAGCCGCTTGAAAATACTTTTCTCCCTGTTCCAAATCTTGTGCGTATCGGTAGAAATTAGCCAATCTGACGTAGGCTTCAGTAAAGGTAGAATCCTGTTCGATTTGGGCTTTTAATTGGTCGATGGCCCTTTTGTAATTGTGTTGCCCGGCATTTTTTAAAGCCGTTTGATAATAAGAGTATTGTGGAAAGAATGGATGACACTTGGCGCTGCCAGCCAGGAATAGTACAAGAAGGGTGAATGGAATCGCGGTTTGGTAAAAATAATATCTTAGCATGTCAGTCAACACTTACCTTGGCAATTTAGAAATAGCTCATCAGGAACACGTATTCAAATCCAAAATATAATCAAAGTGAAATATAAACAAATGCACCTTTGGTGTCAATAATTTTTCCTTTTAAAATAATACTTGCAATTTCCTGAAAAATAGAGTATATTTTTTTACTAAATTAAATATTTTTATGAAAATAACAGAAGATAAAATACGGCAAATTACCCTCGAAGCGCAACGTCAATTGGGTCCCCCTGTCCACGCTGACATGCTTAAAAAAGTTGTGAAAGAGGTGGTGAATCGTTTAATTCAGGAATCGATTTTAAGTACGCATGCAAATGCTGATACCCACAATAACCCATCTATTGCAGACATAAAAAACAGTCGCTGAATTCATAAAATATTTGAATTTATCCGCCTGCGACTTCCAGGTTTGTTAATAAACTCTTACCTTGACTTTTTTTTAAAATTATAGTATATTGCGCTCTGTTAATTAAATGTATGAATGACCAGATGAAAATCTGTTTTGATGGATTAGTAAAGCGGGCTGTCCCTAAAATCGTTTTGCTTCACCCTGAGTGGGGTCGAAGTGTGTTGTCAGTTGATTAAAAACAGACATGCTTTCCCAAATTTACTTCGGGACTCAGCATGAAGTTGTGTGTATTTTGGGACTTTTGGGACAGCCCCTCACCATGAAAAAAGACGCTTCAGCCGGAGTCCCGAAACAAGTCGGAAAAGGCCACTTGTTACAACTGGCCATTCATATTAAATATATCGTTCTTCAGGAGGTTAACATTTAATGCGAAGAAAAAATCTTTTTAGAACTCTCATTATTTTGCTGACAGTGGTATGGTCTGTTATCGTTCTGCTGCCGACAGTACAGGTAAGTCAGCAAAAAAAAGCATCCTTCAGACATTATACTGAAATTGAAAAAAACACGACACTTTCCATAAATGATATCAAAGCGGCTTTAGCCACGGGCAATCTCGAATTGCAGGTTCGGGATAATTTTAAGGGCCATAACGGCAACACAATCGACGACATCCTGGATGATGTAGAGGCATTGCGAGCATTAGATGAGAAAATTGTTGAGAACGAGAGCAAGTCGATTAAACTGGGTTTGGATTTACAGGGCGGCACCTATTTAGTGTATGAGGTTGATTTGCCCGAGCTGCTGAACAATCTGGCAAAAGTGAAAGATTCTGAATTTGAGAGTTTGATCGACAAAACCGTTGCCAGCGTGCGGGAAACCAACGAAGATTTTTTTGAAGCGTTGAAAGCGACAGCCCAGGAAGCTCAGCAACCGTTAAATCGTTATTTCGGTGGCGCAAGAGATTCGGACGATAAAATCATCGAAGAGCTTAAAAATGAAGCCGAGGACGCGGTCAATAGAACGCTGGAAGTGCTCAGAAATCGCATCGACCAGTTTGGTGTTTCCGAGCCATCGATTACCAAGCAAGGCAGCCAAAGAATCGTGATTGAGCTGGCCGGGATTAAGGATGTGGACCGGGCGAAAAACATTATCGGTACCACTGCGCTTCTGGAGTTTCAGTTGGAAAAAGAGCCGGAAGTCATTAGCTCAGTATTAAACGACATCAATCGCATCATGAAAAAGCAATTAGCAAAAGACAAAAGCAGCGATTTGTCGGATTCTACTGCCCAGTCTGATTCTTTAACGGCTACTCCAAAAATCAGAAAGGATTCCGAGAAAACGCTTAAAGAACTTTTCGGCGAGGAATCCATTTCGGTTTTGGAGGAAGACAAGGATGATGCTAAATCTGAAAGCGCCGATTCGACTATGTTAGTGGATGAAGAAATCTTTCAGGAGAGGCCATTTGACGCTTTATTGGCCAGCATCGGTGGCGACATAGGTGTACCCACAAAAAATCGAATCCATGTTGAACGTATTATCAATTCGGCTGAAGTACAGGCCATCTTACCCCGAGACGCCGAATTTGTTTTTCAGGCCCATTCGGAAAAATTCGGTGATCAAGAATTTTACCGACTGTTTTTAGTTAAAAAAGAGCCTGAGCTTAAAGGTTCGATGATATCCAATGCCTTGGCCAGTCCCGGCTCCAACTTACAAATTGGAAAATGGGTTGTAAATATGGAATTGACCGGCGAAGGCGCCAGGGTATTTTCGCGAGTCACCGGCGCAAATGTCGGCAAAAGATTGGCAATTGTTCTGGACGGGAAAGTCGTTTCGATTCCAAATATTCAAGAGCGAATTCCTTCAGGACGAGCGCAAATAACCGGCATGGCCAACAGTGAGGAAGCGCAGGATTTGGCCATCGTTTTGCGTGCGGGTGCGCTGCCGGCCCCAGTGGAAGCCATTGAGGAACGAACCGTGGGACCTTCGTTAGGACAGGATTCCATCAAAAAAGGTTCTTTCTCTGCTTTGGTAGGTTTAGCTATCGTCGTCATTTTCATGGTTATCTATTATCGTTTGTCGGGGTTTGTTGCCAACCTGGCCCTGTTTTTGAACATCCTGATTATTATGGCCGTTCTGGCCGGATTTCATGCGACTTTAACGTTGCCGGGAGTCGCAGGCATCATTTTGACCATCGGTATGGCCGTGGATGCCAATGTACTGATATTTGAAAGAATACGCGAGGAATTGCGCAACGGTAAAACCACCAGAGCCGCCATTGATAACGGTTATTCCCGTGCATTTAAGACTATTTTAGATGCCAATGTGACCACACTGCTGACGGCACTGGTTTTATATCAGTTTGGTACGGGTCCCATTCGTGGATTTGCGCTGACCCTTTCAATCGGAATTTTAGTCAGTATGTTCACGGCCATCGTCGTGACACGTGTGATTTTTGATTATTTTACAGATAAACTGACAGTTACCAGATTAAGTATTTAAACTTTAGGAGCGAACAGTTAGAATGCAATTTCTTCTTAATGCGAATTATAATTTTATTGGAAAAAGAAAAGTAACCCTGATCATTTCAGGAATTTTAATCCTTATCGGTTTGGCGTCGCTGGTTATTCACAAAGGGCCGAATTATGGCATCGATTTTTTAGGGGGCACCTCCATTGAATTGCACTTCGAAACCCCGATTCCCATTGCCGATGTGCGAGCGGCGGTGGCACGAGCCGGATTTGCAAATGCGGAGATCAAGAGTTTTGGGGCCGCAAATGAAGTATTGATCCGAGTTGAAGAGCAAGAGACCGGCACGGAAATCTCCGATGCCATCAAAGCGGAAATATCAAAATCCTTTCCTGAAAATCCTTACATAGTCCAGCAAGTTGAAAAAGTCGGCCCGAAAATTGGCTCGGAATTGCGCACCAAAACTGTCTGGGCCATTCTCATCGCCTTATTTTTTATCTTAGTTTATATTAGCTGGAGATTTGAGTTTGTGTTCGCCATCGGCGCCATTACCGCATTGTTTCACGATATTTTAATTACTCTGGGTGTGTTTTCGGTTCTGCGATTGGAAATTACGCTGGCTATCGTGGCGGCCTTTTTAACCATTGTCGGGTATTCACTGAACGATACCATTGTGGTATTTGACCGGATTCGAGAAAATATAAAAACACTGCGAAGGGAATCGTATGAAACCATCGTCAATACCAGCATAAACCAATCATTGAATCGAACCATAATTACTTCGGTTACAACTATGATTGTGGTTTTAATTCTGTATCTTTTCGGTGGGCCGGTTATTCAAAACTTTGCCTTTGCTTTGATAATTGGTGTCATTGTTGGAACATATAGTTCAATTTTCATCGCGAGTCCCATTGTTGTGGAATGGGAGAAACGACGGGAACTCAAAAAAGGCAGACCTCTTTCCAGGCGAAGCTAAATCGAAATGGAAATTGCAGATCCACGGAGGACATTTATATGAAAATCAATGAAAATTGTATTGATGATGTAGTGGTTCTCGAGTTGTCTGGTAAAATCATGGGCGGCCCTGATGCCACATTGTTAAATGATAAGCTACACGAGCTTATTGAAAAAGGCAAAACCAATGTGGTTGCCGACCTTGAAAAAGTCAATTGGATGAACAGCTCTGGCCTGGGAATTTTGATAGGCGGGTTGACTACTATGCGCAATAGCGGCGGCGATTTGAAGTTGGCCACTATTACCGATCGCATCCAAAGTTTATTGATGATTACCAAGTTGCTGTCGGTTTTTGAAACATTTGATACCGTCGAAAAAGCTATCGAAAGCTTTAAATAGAATTTAATTTTACATCTGCTGTTGAATAATTAGATTTCGTATTTGCTTTGTGAGCGAGTGAATCACGCCAAATTTTGAAACCGGTTGTCTTTTAAAATAAATTGCTGACAACTCAACTCCGACCAATTCGTCGGAGTTTTTTGTGTCTAATCAAGGGTAAATTAAATGTCAGTCAGAATAATTGTTGGCTCTCAGTGGGGGGATGAGGGCAAAGGCAAAATTGTCGACATCCTCAGCAAGAGGGCGAATATTGTCGCTCGCTACCAGGGGGGAGCCAACGCCGGGCACACAGTGGTGATTGATGGGGAAAAATATATTTTGCACTTGATTCCCTCCGGTATTCTAAGTGAAAACACCGTTTGCGTGATTGGCAATGGCGTGGTGGTAGATCCCAATGCGCTGGTCGAAGAAATTGAATTTCTGCAATCCAAAGGCATTTCGGTGCAGGGTCGACTGCTCATCAGCCACCGGGCGCATTTGATCATGCCTTATCATAAATTACTGGATCAGGCAAAGGAAACGAAAGCAGCGGTGCACAAAATTGGTACCACCGGCCGCGGTATCGGTCCGGCTTACGTGGACAAATACAATCGCATGGGTATTCGAATCGTTGATTTGCTCAATCGCGACGCCCTGCGTTCGAAGCTGCGGCAGAATATCGATGAAAAAAATGAAATTTTGAACAAAATATATCACACCGAAAAACTCGATGTGGAAAAGATAATTAGCGAGTACCTTGAATTTGACAAAGTCATCGATCCGTATATCACCAATGTTTCTGCTTATCTCAACAAGGCCATTGATGAGGGCAAAGAGATTCTGTTGGAGGGCGCTCAGGGCACCTTTTTGGATGTCGATTTCGGCACCTATCCTTTTGTCACGTCTTCGAATCCCATCAGCGGTGGCGCATGTGTGGGTGTCGGTATCGGGCCGACCAAGATCGACAGTGTGCTGGGCGTGATCAAAGCGTACACCACCCGCGTGGGAATGGGGCCGTTTCCCACAGAAATAGCCGACGATGAGGGCATCAACTTGCGGGAACTGGGGGATGAATTTGGCGCCACCACCGGCCGTCCCCGTCGCTGCGGCTGGTTTGATGCAGTGATTGCCCGGTTCGCCGTGCAAGTCAATGGCATCGATACGTTTGCCGTCACCAAGTTAGATGTTTTGGATTCACTCGAAGAGATTAAAATCTGCGTGGACTACCAATACCAGGGAAAGGTTTTGACTTCCTTCCCAAGCGATTTGACCATCCTGGAACGATGCGAACCGGTGTATGAATCGTTTGCCGGCTGGCAGGAACCAACCAGTGATGTGCGAAAAATTCAGGATTTACCCATGAATGCTCAGAGGTTTCTGAATGCCATTCAAAAGCTGACTCGCACGAACATTGCCTACGTGTCTGTGGGGTCTGGCCGGGATCAAATTATCGTAGTGAGACAACCCTTTTCAACCGCTGATTATTAAATTCATTTCTTTGTAACCATTCAGCGGGGGGGGCATTCTGAGTACAAGTTCCGGATTCTTTGCTCATCTTTACTGGTGCGGATGTGCGATGAATCTCTTGGCCGGTTCGCAAGAGGCTTCGTGCACATACTTCCGGTAACATGTTCAGCATGGCGGTTTGGGCTGAATAGTCACATTTCTTTTTGCGGTTGCAATCGTTAATTCCCCCGCGCTTGCTGTAAAGCATTTCTTCCCCAAGTTCGTAAATTGTCCAAACCCACATAAATTGTTGGCAGGATAATTAAAGTGACCACCGTGGAAAAGATCAGGCCGCCCATAATGGAACGTGCCATGGGAAAATACGGTGGGCCATCCCCGCCGATGAGCGTTTTGCCGATGGACAACGGAATCAATCCGAGCACAGTGGTGGCCGTGGTCATCAAAATTGGGCGGATGCGGTGCAAAGCTGCGTCGATGATGGCTTGCTTCCTGGGCAGCCCTTCGGCTCTGAGCTGATTGATATGATCGATCAGTACGATTCCGTTATTTACCACGATCCCGATGAGAATGAATACGCCAATCCACGCCATCAGGGAGAAGGTGGTGCCGGTTATCCAGAAAAACCAGAACGTGCCGACGATGGCAAATATGATGGAAGTCCAGATGGCAGCGGGATAAACCAGCGATTCAAACAAAGAAGCCATGACGAAATAGATCAAAACCAGAGCGAGAACCATGTTTATCAGCATAATCTTCGCGGTTTCATCTTCTCGTTCAAAACGGCGACCGAATCCCCAGGAATACCCAGGAGGTAATTCGTAATTAGCCAGTTGTTTTTCAATATATTTTCTAGCTTCGTTGACGCTGAGCTCTTCCAAAGCCGCAGTGACTTCCATGGTGGTTTGCCGGTCCACACGATGAATGCTTTGCGGCCCTTTACGCCAGTTAAAATCTGCCAGTGTCGCCAATTCTACTGGTTTACCGGCGTCGTCGTACAAAACCAGTCTTTTTAGTTGCTCCAGATTTTCGCGGTCTGTGTCCTGCAGGCGCAATTTCATTTCAATTTCCCCGCTGGGTGTTTTAAAGCGTCG
The DNA here is from genome assembly GCA_046757025.1 of bacterium. Classification (GTDB taxonomy): domain Bacteria; phylum Zhuqueibacterota; class Zhuqueibacteria; order Oceanimicrobiales; family Oceanimicrobiaceae; genus JBHHXN01. The sequence continues at coordinate 9,350 of JBHHXN010000010.1, read as the reverse complement.
CAGTTGTTGGCCGCGCAACGCCACGGCAACTATTTGTCCCACATCCTGAGCAGAAAATCGATGTTTCTGTGCCACCTCCTGGTTCACTTTGATGTGGACTTCGCGGTCGCCGGCCTCGGCCGAAGATCGCACATCGTTCAAACCGGGAATTTTTGAAAGCCGCCAGGCCGCGTCCTTACTCAAATCAGCCAAAAGCTCGCTGGAATCCCCCCATAATTGCACGCTGATGTTTTCGGCACTGCCAGATGAAGCGCTTCTTTCAAAAGAGGGCTTGCCAATGGCAATTTTCGGCAAATCTTTGACGATTTCTTTGCGCAATTCCGCTTCTGATTTTGTGGCTTTCTCTTCGTCCGTTAGTATGAGCGTGGACATGGCATAGCCGTTCTGGTAGTACGAATACACGGACTCGATATCAAACTTCTTTTTATTGTCATACAAATATTCTTCAATGACATCCACCGCTTCTTCCACTTTCTCCACACGATAGTTGCCATTGACATGGTAACGCAAGTAAATTCGCCGATCGTCGCGGTCTGGAAACATATCGATTTTCACCTTCATGACGGGTAAAGCGGTACTGGCGACAATGCCAATAATAATCAAGGTTGTCAGGCCAGGGTGTTCCAGAGACCATTTTAATATTTTTGCGTAGTGCACGGAGGTTTTTTCGATGACGGTTTGTTTGTGAGTAAACGATTTAAATTGCAGTTTTGAAGTCAACAGCGGAATGAGCGTTTGCGCGATTAGCAGCGAGGCAGCCAGGGCAATGACGATGGTGAGAGAAACGTGTTTCATGTAGGTCGCCACTTCGCCTTCCGGTGACATGATGAATGGTAGAAATACGATGGCTGTGGTGGAAGTTGCTGCGGTTACGGCCAACCCGACTTCTTTGATGCCGATGATAGTCGCTTGCGCGGGCTCCTCGCCAAGCTGCTGATGACGGAAGATGCTCTCGGTGATGACGACGGCGTTGTCCACCAGCATACCCACCGACAGCATCAAACCCATCATGGTGAGAATGTTTAAAGTCATGTTTAAAAAATACATGAATCCCATGGTGATGATCAAAGAAAAGGGAATGGCCAAGGCAACAATCAGCGTGGTGGAGATTCTTCTCAAAAAGAAGTACAAAACCAGAACAGCAAACAGCGCGCCCCACATGCCGGATTTCAGCAGCTCATTGATGGATGACATAATGCCTTCGGCTGCATTATCCATGAAATATAGTTTGATACCTTGCATTTCCGAGCTGTTTTCGATTTCTGCGATGGCGTTCATGACACGCCTGGCGACTTCCACAGTGTTGGCGCCAGACTCTTTAAAAATCTCTAGTCCGATGGCATATTTGCGATCTAAATGCCGACCGTAGTTTAATTCAGGATGATCGTATTTCAGGTTGGCGATATCTTTCAAGCGCAATCCCTGCTCGTTGATAATCAATTTTTCGATTTCCTCCAGACTCTGAAATTCCACCAGCGGCCTTACGTTGTAGCGTTTTTGACCGTCTGTAATGCGTCCTGCTGTAAAAATGAGGTTGGAATTGCGTAATTTTTGTTGAAGCAGCCCGATATCTACTTTATGCGCCAGAATGCGGTCCGCCATCAAATCGATGAGAATTTCCTTTTTTTCTACACCGTGCAGTTCCACCTTGGACACACCCGGAATGCGTTCGATTCTTCGCTTAACATGTCGGTCCAGCAGATCATAACTGTTTGAGAGATCTCGTTGAGAGGAGAGCCGCAAATTCATAATCGGGATGTCGGAGGAGGAGAATTTCAGCACGAAATAGCGCTCCAGATCGGCCGGCAGTTGATTCCAGACACTTTCAATTTTTTCTTTCGCTTCCATGGCTTTGATGGAGGTATCTTCCCCCCAGTTGAATTGCAAATTGATACCGAGACCGTTTTCGTCAGAAAAGGAATCCATCCGTTTGATTCCGCTCATGGTACCGAGCACTTCTTCAACCGGTATTGCAATCAAATCTTCGACCTCTTTCGGTGTCGAATTGGGATAGGGAAAATTGATAAAGACGCCCGGAAAATCGACGTCGGGTAAAAATTCTAATGGAAGCATTCTGCTCGCGATGCCACCCAATAGAAATAAGGAAAGAAAAACCATAACCGTGGTCACGGGTCTGTGCAGCGCTGTCCTGGAAATATTCATATTTCTAACTCAACTCAAATAATACGTGAATTTTAATTTTTGCGGTCGACAACGGAATACATCACTGGGATGACGATCAGAGTGAGCAAGGTAGAAACGAGCAGTCCGCCGATAACCGTGATCGCCATGGGCGCCCGCACTTCTACGCCTTCCCCAAAACCCAGCGCCAGAGGCAGCAATCCCAGAATCGTGGTAAGGGTCGTCATCAGGATGGGCCGCAGTCGCACTTGCCCGGCGTCGGTTATGGCAGACAATTTTGCCAATCCATTTTTTCGCAGTTGATTGATGTAATCGATCAGCACAATGGCGTTGTTTACCACGATGCCGGCCAGCATTATCAGACCGATCAAGACCACCACGCTGATGGAGTTGCCAGTCAGCAGTAGAGCCAGCACCACGCCGATCAATGCCAGGGGGATAGTAAACATGATCACAAAAGGATGCAGCAGTGATTCAAATTGCGAGGCCATTACCAGATAGATCAAGAATATCGCAAGAATTAACGCCAGACGCAGGGATTGAATGGAAACCGTCATTTCATTGCTCTGGCCAGCCAGGCGAATGCTGAATTCTTCAGGTATGGAAATTTGACCAATGATTTCGTTGATTTCCTCGGCGGCGGCGCCTAAATCGTGACCGATTAAATTGGCACGAATCAAGGCCACGCGCTGCTGGGCCGAGCGATGGATTTCACCGGGTCCCATCTCCATTTGCACATCCGCTACCGCTGCCAGTGTGAGCGGTGGCATATAGACCGGATTCACAAGCAAATTACGGATGTTTTCGATGGATTCCCGCTCGCTCTCCCGCGCCCTGACCAGCACGTCGATTTTGCGATCCCGCATGGAATAGCGCGTTGCCATTTCGCCTTTGACTTTATTGACCACGGTCTGGGCAATTTCCGGCACCTGCAATCCGTAAGCGGCAATTCTTTCGCGGTCGAAGTAAATTTGTATCTCGGGATAGCCGCCCTGCATGGTGGATTTGATATCCGTGAATCTTGAATTTTCTTCTAATTTCCGCACCACGGTGTCGGATATTTTTTTTAATCCTTTTAAATCGTAGCCAGCAATTTCAATTTCAATGGGGGTTCGGAAACTAAATAAAGTCGGCCGGGAAAATTTATATTCTGCGCCGGCCAGACGCTTAAAGCGCTTTCTCAAATCCGACATCAACGCCTCTTCGTCCTTGCGGCCCGAGCCGGTTACCATTTTGATGTGCAACTCCCCCCAGTTTTCACCGCCCTCTTCCGGGTTGGCGTCCAGGCGATTGCCCGTGCCGGCAACCGAAAACATGGTGTGTATCATTTCGCTGGATTTAGCGCGTTCTTGCATGCGCGCGATCAGCCGGTCGGTTTGATTTAACGGCGTGCCCGGCGGCAGCTTGACTTCTACGATAAATTCTCCCTGCGATAACTGTGGAATCAACTGCAATCCTAACTTTGGAACCAGGCCCATACTCAGTACAAACAGAATTGCGGCAATTCCTAGAGTGGCCGCTTTATGGTTTAAAGACCACCTCAGAAGTCGGGGATAAAATCGGTCAATGAAGGTGTATGATTTTTCGAACACAGAAACAAAGGGTTTGACCAGCCACCTCATGAATTTAGATAGGCCTTTTGAAAGGCGAATCGTCCAGGTTAAAATAGAGACAGGAATTTTCGAAAACAGATAGTGGAAAAATTGCTTAAGGCCGCGTACGAATTTGCTGCGACTTTTCAACGGGGCATGGGTTTCGTTTTTAAATTCCAACGCCGGACTCTTTTTACCACCCAGAGAAGCCAGCATGGGAATAAGCGTTAAGGCCACCACTAAAGATGCAAACAAGGAGAAGGTGACGGTCAGAGCCTGATCACGAAACAACTGGCCGGCGATGCCTTTCACAAAGACCAGCGGAAAAAACACGGCAATGGTAGTGAGAGTGGAGGCCATGACCGCCATGCCAACTTCACTGGCACCGGTGTGGGCAGCTTCCACAATGGTGCCGCTTTTTTCACGATGCCGAAAAATGCTTTCCAGCACCACCACGGAATTGTCCACCAGCATACCGATGCCCAAAGCAATGCCCCCCAGCGACATGATGTTCAACGTAATATTCCCGCCAAACATGAGGTTAAATGTCGCGATTACCGAAATGGGAATGGCCAGACAGATGATCAGGGTACTCCAGATATTTCGCAAAAAGAAGTATAAAACAAAGAAAGCTAAAATGCCGCCGATGACTGCCGCGTCCACTACTTCGTTTACGGCGTTTTCGATAAATATCGACTGGTTGTAAACCATTTTGAGCGAAGCGCCTGCGGGCAATATTTTGTTGAGCCGATGCAAACGGCTGCTCAAGGCTTTCGCTACCGCCACGGTATTGGCATCTCCCTCTTTGTAAATGGCGATTTCAACAGCTTCCTGACCATCCACTCGGGTGATGGCTTTGCGCTCTTTGAAGCCTTCGATGACGCGAGCGACATTTTTCAAGTAGATGTTTGAGCCGGCGTGGCTTCTGAGAATCATATTGCGAATTTCATCCACCGTTCGGAATTGATTGAGCGTGCGCACCAGATATTGATGGCTGCCTTCCTTTAAACTGCCGCCGGCAAGGTTGACATTTTCTCCACGCAGGCGCTGGGCAACTTCCTGGATGGAGATGCCTATCTGGGCTAACTTACCTTGGTCAACTTCGATCTGGATTTCTTCCTCCAATCCACCACTGATTTTCACCGCCGCCACACCTGGAATGGACTCAAGCTCTTTTTTGAGCTGCTCCTCGGAAAAAGTTCTTAGAAATTTTAAATTCGATTCATCGATGAGGAATTCATCTGAACGTGCAACTTTTTGTTCAAATTTGGCCAATTTCATGTGTTCGGACCTTTGGCCTCCCTCCGAATTTTTGCGGTGCAAAGCCAGAGTCACGATGGGATCCAGAGACGGGTCAAATCGCAGCACCAGCGGTTTTTTAGCTTCCAATGGCAGGTTTAAAGCGTCTAACTTTTCGCGCACGTCCAGCCCGGCGTAATCCATGTTGCTGCCCCATTCAAATTCGAGAATCACATCGGACTGGCCGGTGCGGGAAACGGAGCGCACCTCGATGAGATTCTTGACCACGCCCACGGCCTCTTCGATGGGTTTGGTGATCAAGTTTTCGATTTCAATGGGAGCGGCGCCGGCGTAATCGGTGCGAATGGTTAAAGTGGGATAAGTCAAACTTGGCAGCAGAGTCACAGCTAATCGATTGAATGCCACTGCTCCAAAAATAACCACGGCCAGTGTCACCATGGAAACGGTGACTCTGCGTCGAATTGAAAAATCTATGATTTTCATACTGAACCTTGAAAATTTTTATCAGAATTATTGGGAAAATACTTCACTTGGAGGCGTTCTCAAAATCGCATCTTGTCGAGAGTTGATCAAACGGTAATTCATGTGTGAACGAAAACAACCTATTCTTCCCGAAGGTCTCCTGGCCGAGGGTGAATTCCAGCTTGGCCCGGCGGAGCCGCGCCAGAGCTTTGTCGAAGAGGCACCTTTGCGACGAGGGTAGTAAAACGCGCATTTTTCGGGTTTTCATTCAAGCGTTAATTCGTAAAAGCCCTCCGCAGAAATTGCCGGAACACCCTTGTTCAAGAAATCACTCATTGCACGATTTCGACTTTCGAGCTGTCTTTTAGGCCGTTTTGGCCGATGACTACTACCTGTTCGCCTGCCGTTAATCCCTCCACAATTTCAATCATCGATTCCGAACGGTAGCCGGTCTTCACAAATTTCTTGATGGCAATGGAATCCTGAATGGTGTAAACCAATTCCGTGCCATCTTCTGAAAGCAGGGCTTGTTTGGGAATGAGCAAACTATTTGGATGGGTGTCGTAAACGATCTGAACTCGTGCAAACATACCCGGCTTGATGTGAGAACGGGCTTTATTCACCGCAATGGTTACTTTTACGGTGCCGCTTGCGGGGTCCACCACCGGGTTGATGCGTTCGACATAGCCTTCAAAGCTTGAACCGTTGGTGGCGTCAAATTTGAGCAGCGCTTTTTGCCCGATTTGAACTTTTTGAATATCCACTTCTGGTACAAATAAATTAGCGATCAGGTGGTTAAAATCCACAATTCGAAAAAGCGGCTGGTTTTGGTTCACCATATTCCCTGGCTTGATGTGTCTTTTGGCGATGACGCCAGAAATGGGAGCGTGGATAGTGGCGTAATTTAAGTTTAATCGGGCTTTCTCCAGGGCGGCTTTCTGCGCTTCAAATTGAAAACGCACATTTTGGAATTCTTCTTTTGAAATCAATCGTTTTTTAAATAGCTCTTGGTTGCGGTCAAAATCGTTTTGCAATTTGTTTAAATCGGCCTGGGTTTGCTGTAATTCGATACGCAGCATGTCCGCGTCCAGGCGGGCAAGGATTTGCCCTTTTTTGACGAACATGCCTTCTTCCACCCGTATCTCCTCCACAATTTCCGAGATTTTGGCAACCACTTCGGCTTCGTTCTCCGCCTCCAGCGTGGCTGTGCCGGTCAAATAGGCTGAGATTTCATCTTGAGTTACTTTTGAAACTTCCACGGGGGTTAACAGCGCATTTTCTTCGGTTTCATCTACGTTTTTTGCCTGACCGTTTTCTCCGCAAGATGCCCAGAGCAGGCCCAGTAAAAGCAAACAGGTCAAAATGGAAATCAATTTCGAATTGGAATATTTCATTTGGCCGCTCCTCAAATTCAATATGACAGATAGTTTCATGATCCAATAGACAGGTTAAAAGTAAAAATGTTACATCTTTTTTAAAATGCTTCACCCAGGGTGATATAAAAACCAGAAGAATCTTTGCCGAATCCAAAATCGAATCGGATATTCAAACCTTCATTTCGGCTGAACAAATAACGCAGCCCCCACCCATACGAATATTTAAATCGATCGATTTCAAAGCCGCTCAGTTTAGCGGCCACATCGCCCAAGCCGGCAAACGCCACCACACCGAAACGCTTCCACACCGGCAAACGATATTCGCTCTGCCAGATGAGCAGATTTTTATCGCGATAACGGCCCTCATAATAGCCGCGCATCAAATTTTGTCCACCGATGAGCGAAAGCATTTGAAATGGCGGCTTGCCCGTGACAAAATTCATATATACTTGTAAGGCAAAAACGTCAGAGGATCGAAAGCGAAAATATTTTCTTAAATCAAAATTATATCGGTTGAAATCATAGTCGCTTCCAAACGGGCTTTTGAAGAACGTCGCTGAGAATTGATAAAATTCACCTTGAGTCGGATTGAAAATGTTGTCGCGCGAATCCCAATTGGTTACCAGTCCGAAGCCGCCCACGATGCCGCCGTCGGCCCCTAAAATCTGCGAAGTGGACAGCTGTCCGTTTTCCTCCGTTTCGGTGATTTTCGTATCGGTAATTTCATACAATAATCCCACATGCCAGGCGTGGTGCAGTTTTTTCTGCATGTTGAGGAGAAAAAAATATTTTCGGGGCGTATAATCTTCTTCAGCTGATTTTGGGGTGGAATGACCGATGCTGTAAAACTTATCGGGAAATTTAATGTATCCACCGCCAGCTAGTAAATGGTAGGTTTCATCCTGCCAGTAAAAATCCGCGAAAAGCTGACTGATAATTTGCTTGCGCTGGGTGTAAATAAAAGTCGGCGAAAGCGTGGACGGACGATTCTCGAGGGAACTGGAGGCGCTGCGAAAATAATACATCAACGACACACCGCCAGCGACTTTTGTTTCCGGCGTGTAGAACAGGGCGGGAATGAAAATAAAACCGTTTCTTTTTTTTGAGAGGCTGTCCCCGGCAGCAGATTTGCTTGATAACGTTGACGAAGCGACAGAATGAATTTCAATTGTTGCGGTAAAAAATAAAACAAAAGTAAGGAACCGAATCGTTTTTTTCAAAACACTTCCTCCCCGTAAATTGTTGAATTTTACATTATTTTTTCGTTTTCGCAACCACCATGGTTGAACCCATCATGCAGATAAAATAAAGTGGCCCCAGATATTTGAACAATCCGCTTTCTTCCACGATGAACAAAGTCGCCAATATCGCAATAATCCACAACAACAGGTTCACAATCACGGCATTTTGTTTCATATAGAACCCTATTGAATAATTGTTAAATTTGATACTCTTAGCCTGAAGGAAAATCGAATTCGATACAAAATTTTACGATGAGCGGTGACGAAAGGTTGCAATCAGAGTGGCAACATTAAAGAGCATCATTGGAGAATTGCGATTCAATGAAAGCCTGTATTTTCTCAAAATACGCGCTGCCTCCGACGAGGTAAGTGTCATTGTGGTCAGCGTTTTGGATGGGGTAAAATTCTTTGGGTTGATTTGCCGCCTCAAACAGTTTTCGACCTAATTTAAATGGCACGGTACTATCTCTGCTGCCATGAAAACAGAGCAGCGGTACTTGAATGTTGCGGATTTTTGCCAGTGAATTGAATTTGGTTTTAATGATTAAATGAATCGGAATGAGACCGAAAGCCGCTTTGGCCATGTCTCTGGCTGAAGTGAAAGTGGATTCTAAAATCACAGCGGCACAGGGTCTTTTGGTAGCTAAATCTACCGCTACCGCGCCGCCTAAAGAGCGTCCGAATAGGATGATTTTTTGCGCATCGATATCTTTTCGCGAATTTAAGTAATCAAAAGCAGCCTCGGCGTCACGATATACTCCGGCTTCGTTCGGGGAGCCTTCGCTTTTGCCATAGCCGCGGTAATCGAAGATGAAAATATTCAGGGGCAATTTTGCGAGTCGCGCTAAATTGTCCAGGCGGTCGGTGATGTTGCCGGCGTTGCCGTGACACCACAGGAGCGTTGGCACCGAGGAATTTCGCTGCAAAAGCCAACCGTGCAGTCGCAGTCCATCCGCTGTGTTGAAAAAACACTCTTCGACTTGCATCCCTAAAGAATCCGGCTGCCAGTATCCACGTGGATATTTGAATGGAAAAAAGATGAGCTTGTTTTCCATCAACCGGATGAACAGCACCAACAGTCCTGCTACCACGACCAGGGTTATCACGAGTTTCATCGTGTCATGGTCACCATTTTGAAAAACAACAAAATTTGTTAAAGACTATAGGACTTCACAAAACATGAAAAAAGTTTGACTAAAAAACAAGTACTTACGGTACTTTCCTTACGGCTATCCAGTTAGCTCAGAAACGGGGTTATTACTGAATTCAGTATTTAA
>JBHHXN010000009.1:0-71593 GCA_046757025.1 bacterium | reverse complement strand
TGCGAGCGTTTCGCAGCGAAGCAATCTCCCAATTAGTTAGGCAGGAGATTGCTTCGTCCCGCACAAAACGCAGGACTCGCAATGACAACTAAAATGAATAGTTTTCGCTCAATCACTATTTAATTTATTTCGGAAGCATCTACTCCAGCCCCTCGGCCATCCAGATGCTTTCCGAATCAAATTTTCTTTTAATTAAATAGAGCTGATCGTCATGTAATGCGTAACGAATGTATTTATAAGGATACTCATCCATAGCGAGGGGATAGCTGAGCTCGCTCTCAGCTATCACCAGTTTCGCAAAACCGCGTTCATCATAAAAGTAGAGAATACTATCGTCTGCACTCCAGAGAATCTTAGTTAAAATATCCAATTTTCTATTTTCGAAACGGTAGATTTCTTTCTCAGTTTTTGCACTCACATCATAAATCCAAACGCCTGAGCTGTTTTCAGACGCTGAATTTCGGAAATAGGCAAGCCCTTTTCCATTGTGTGACCCGTAACCGCCCGATTCCGTTCCGGGTGTGTTGGTAATTTGGTGCGTTTTGCCGTCGCTGGTAGAAACACTCCACAGATCAAATGGTCCGTTGCGGTTGGACAAAAAACAAATCTCACGACCATCCGGAGAGTAGGTTGGCATCCAGTCCGCACCAGGATGATCGATGATTTTTTCAGCTCGTCCACCTGCCACGGAAATTTGCCAGATATCGGCATTATTGCCGCCGCCGGCATCAAAGGCTATCCAGCGACCATCCGGCGACCAGGCAGGCGCGTAGGCATTTTGATTATTATACAGGAGTTTTTGATCCCCGCGCTCTAAATAGTAAAGCACCAAAGTCCGTACTCCTTTCGTTAAGGTCTCTAATGCCAGTGTTTTCCCATCTGGTGAAATCGCAATATTGGTGGTGAAATTCGTGTGGGTGGTCAGCAGCTCGGCTTTCTGCCACAGATTTTTAAAACTGCTCTTAAATGGAATACGCCAGAGTTCTTCCTGCATTTTGCCGGTTTGATAAATGAGTTTTTTGCCGTCCGGAGAAAGATTAAATCGTCCGAATTTTGTGTCTGAGATAACCAGCTCAGGCTCTGAAGTGAGTTTGGCAGATCTCAAATCTACTCGTACCCGAAAGAGTCCTGTGGTTCCATTTACCTCAGACTTAAAGTAAATAAAATGACCGGTAGAAGACCAGATGGGAGATTCGATGGCGCTTTCCAATTGTAATAATTTTTTCATCTGGCCGGTGTCCACATTGAGCGTCCATAAAGCTTTTTCACTTCCAACGCCTCCCAAACAAACAATCCAGCGGCTGTCGGGCGACCAGGCAGGTGAATCGTAACTTAATCGGTTCTCAGGAGATATTTTACGAAGCGAACTGTCCGCAAAATCGTAAAGCCAGATGGCATTGTTTTCCCAGACCAAAAAGGGCGAAAGGCTGGAAAAAGCGATTTTTTGTCCGCCTGGCGACCATCTTGGAGTATGACCGAAATCAGCAAGTTTGACAATCTTGTGGTTCTCTGAGGTGTCGACTAAACAAATGCCGCCCCGGGTCATGGCGGTGGCAATCCAGCGACCTTCTGGCGACCAATCAAGGGTAGCGAGTAGTGGTTTGGCATCGTATTGTGATTTCGCATAAATTGTTTTCGTTTGGCCGCTTTTGAGTTCTTTGATTTTCAGACTCTGGGTAAAGCCATTGGAATCTGATTTTGTTGATATGTAGGCAATTTTCCGACTGTTCGGAGAAAAGACCGCGGACGCATCTGAATCGGTGGTCAAACTTAATCCTTCTATTTTGAGCTCGGGCAGCCGGCGATTATCGCCATTTTTTAACCAGAACGATTTCAAGCTAAATACCACGAGTATAAATGCTATCATCAAAGACGATATCCAGACGGCTAATTTCTTTTTAGTCAGTTTCACTGGTGGAGATGCAATCTGCTTTAATTTTGTGTCTAACTCGTCAATGCTTTGAAACCTTTCATCAGGTGATTTGGCAAGCGTTTTCAGTACGATTGCTTCCATGGCGCGAGAAATGCCGGGTTTGGCTTTCGAAAGCGCGGGGGGTTCTTCGTCAAGAATAGCCGTCATTAAAGAAAGGCTGTCTTCACCTTTGAAAGGCGGGTTGCCCGTCAACAACTCAAACAAAACCACGCCAAGCGCATAAATATCCGTGCGTGCATCCACGGGTGCTCTTTCAATCTGTTCCGGTGCCATGTAGAGCGCCGTACCCTCAAGAGAACTTACAGACGATTGGAATTGATCAAGCGGTAAAGCCGATTCCGGCATGGCGTGGCTTTTTGCATCCAGGCGCGTCTGTGCGGTGGTCAACTTGGCTAAACCAAAATCCATCACTTTGACCTGGCCATCTTTGGTGCGGATGATGTTGTCAGGCTTAATGTCACAATGAATAATCTCCTTGTCATGCGCCGCGGACAGGGCACTACAAACTTGCCGGCTGATAGCAGCCGCTTCTTTTTCAGATAGCGAGCCGCGCTGTTGCAGAATGTCTCGTAAAGTCTCACCCTCAATAAATTCCATCACGATGAAATGGATGGATTCTATCTGGCCGATGTCGTGAACCGTACAAATATTGGGATGATTTAATGCCGAGGCGGTCCGGGCTTCGTGGATAAATCGCTGTCGATTTTTCTCGTCCACGACCAAGTGTTGCGGGAGAATTTTGATGGCGACTGAACGTAGCAGGCGGGTGTCTTTGGCTTTATAAACCACACCCATACCGCCCTCGCCAATTTTTGCTTCAATCTGGTAATGTCCAATGCGTGAGCCAATCATGGACACTATTTATTAAAAAATCCGCGATTAATCAAGTTAAATTTTGATTACCAATAAATTAAAGACATGCCTATTTCAACTTCAACAACGCCACCGCGCTCTCCTTCCCATTCTCCCCCACTTCCAAAACCGGCCCGACGCAGGATGGGCAGCCGGCTTCACATTTGCAGCTCTCGATCAAATCCAAAGCCGCCTTTTTGAGCTCATCGTGCAGGTGGAAAAGCTTCTGACTGAACCCCACGCCGCCGGCATGATTGTCATAGATATAAAGGGTGGGTTTTTGCGTCAGCGGCGCGCGTACCATGGGCACCGAGCGGAGATCTTTAGGATCGCACATCATGTACACCGCCGCCACCGTCGCAAAAGCGTTGGCCACGGCTTTCAATCCATCTCCCAGGGTGGATTCGGTCATCCGTAATTGCTCGCCGATTTCAGGCTGCAATTCCCACCAGTAGGCAGTGGTGTGCATTTCTAACTCCGGCAGCTCCACTTTTCCGAAACCGATGTTTTCATGGCTCTCAAATTTCAGCTTTTTATATTTCGTAGTTTGCCAGTTTGCGTTGACTTCACCGTAGCCTTTTTTGCCGGTGGCAATGTCGGTTTCTTCGATGACATCCAGTACGCGCAGACTGGTGTCGGTGTGGGCGTCGGTGTAGTAGTCCACTTGCACCTGATGCACGTACGCCTTTTGCCGATCCCAGTCCAGCTTGTCCACATGGTACTGTTTACTTTCGTGAATGTAAATGGCGTCGTCGTGCAGCATAATGGGCGCATCCAGGAGATTGATTTCGCCGATCACGCGCTCTTCATAGGTCGTATCGATGATGACCACGTTGTCCGGCGTAGCGCTGCGCAGGCTCACCGCTTCGGCTGGATAAGCGTCGGTCATCCAGTGGTATTTTCCTGGCAGGCTGATTTGACCCTGGCCGGTTTTGGCGGGCGGCACATAATGCAGCACCCGGTTTTCGACTAAGTAATCTAAAATCTGCCGCGTGGTTTGCACGCCAAATATTTCATGCTCCTCAAATGGCAGCTCGAACGCCGCGCATTTGATGTGGTCCAGTAAAATCACCAGATTGTTTGCATCCACCACGCCGGATTCCGGCGGCTTACCAAAAAAATATTCGGTGTGGTTGACCAGGTACTGATCGATGGGTGCGCTGGAAGCCACCAGAATCGCCACCGACGCTTCGGAACGCCGGCCGGAACGCCCGGCCTGCTGCCAGGCGCTGGCAATGGTGCCGGGATAGCCCGCCATCACCGCCGCTTGCAGTTGGCCGATGTCGATGCCCAGCTCCAGGGCGTTGGTACTGACCACGCCGAGAATCTCGCCGCTGCGCAAACCGCGTTCGATTTCCCGGCGTTCGCCGGGCAAATACCCGCCGCGGTAACCGCGTATGAACTCGGCGGATTTCTTCGCCTTGCGCATGAGGTTTTTTAAATAGGTCACCAAGATTTCAACCCGCAACCGACTGCGTGCAAACACAATTGTTTGAATATTGTTTAACAAAAATTTTTGGGCAATGGACCGCGCTTCTTTGATGTACGATTTGCGTATGCCCAATTCGCGGTTGACCACGGGCGGGTTGTACAAGATAAAATGCTTTTCACCGCGCGGGGCGCCGTTTCGATCCACCAATGCCACGACCTGTTCGGTGATTTGCTCGGCGAGCTCTTGCGGATTGGCGATGGTGGCGGAGCAGCAAATAAATTGCGGTTTAGAACCATAAAATTTACAAATACGCCGTATTCGCCGCAACAAATTGGCAAGGTGACTGCCAAATATTCCACGATAATTATGCAGCTCATCGATGACGATGAATTGCAAATTTTCGAACAGCTTCACCCATTTGGTGTGATGCGGCAAAATGCCCTGGTGCAGCATATCCGGATTCGTCACCACGATGTGACCGGAGCTGCGGATGGCTTTGCGCGCGGACGCGGGCGTGTCGCCGTCGAATGTGTAGGTTTTAATATCGAAGGCGATTTTTTCGCTCATCTCCTTAACCAGCTCATGCAATTCCGCCACCTGATCCTGAGACAGCGCTTTGGTTGGAAACAGGTAAAGCGCTCGCGCTTCCGGATGGTTTAAGACGTTGTTCAGGACCGGCAGATTGTAGCACAAAGTTTTTCCGCTGGCGGTGGGAGTCACAATTACCACGTTTTTCTTCTCCAATATCAAACGCACGGCTTCCGCCTGATGGGTGTACAGTTTTTGAACGCCCCGTTTTTTTATGGCCTGAATGAGCGCCGGATGCATATTTGCTGGATAATCCGCGAATTGCGCTTCCTGCGCCGGCAGCCTTTGCCAGGCGGTGACGTTGGACATGAATTTAGAATCGCTTTTTAGCTGGTCGAGGATTTGGGGGAGGTTCATTAGATATGACGATTAACAATTGTAAAAAATACTATTAAATCTATACTGGCAAACACACAAATTAAATTGCTATTAATGATAAACTAATCATTATGGCTTCATTAACTTTTTGTATAACTTCATCATCGAATTGACCTAAGCGCCTTTCCAATCTACGTTTGTCAATGGTTTTTATTTGATTTAAAAGAATGGTGGATTTTTTATTTAGCCCACCCATACCTGACTTTACTCGGACCTCAGTAGGATATACTTTATCAGAAACCTGGGAAGTTACACTTGCAACTATAGTAGTAGGACTATATTTGTTACCCACATCATTCTGAATTATTACAACCGGCCTTCGGGCTCCTTGTTCACTGCCAAGGACAGGATCTAAATCAGCTATATAAACCTCACCCCGTCTGCATTCCATTAATGTCAATTTGGGTCATCCTCCTGCTGAGTTAATCTTCTCTCTAATTCATTATCCACGTACCTAAATTCTTCAGACAGATTGGTGTCACGCTCAGCATTCACTATATATCCTTCTTTTAACTTTTCTCGCAATTGGTGCATTTTGATTCCATCTAAATAAGCTCTAAGTGATTTACGAATTAGTTCACTTCGATTAGAATTATTCTTTCTCGCCAATGTTTCAACTTCAGTTAATAGATCAGTCGGAATTGTTAACATAATTTTTTTTGAAGTCACAGCCGTCATTTATGTACTCCTATATATAACTATATTGACAATAATATATATTGAAATATAGACAAGTGGTTATAGAATGTCAAGAAGATATTGTAATTTATTTTAACCCAACCTTCGAAACGAACTGGCTTTCATAATCAAAAAGACTTCTTTACCTTTTGTCAAAGCTAATCTCTTTACCGTTGCAGGAACAATTTCTACGATCAGGCAGATACCGATGTCCGCGTCCACAAAGATTCGTTCCTCGAGTTGATTTATGGTTGTGATGGTGCCCTTGAAAATATTGCTGGCGCTGAGATTTTCCGGTTCGGCAGTGGAAAGAATAATTTCCGAGGCCGGCATGTTTAGGAGTAACTTTTCGCCAATGTAACACTTTAAATGGGGTAAAATGAAATCTATTTTGTCAATTGTGCCGATGGTCAATCCCTTGTCCGGCTGGTGCGAGGTAATAGTTACTTGCAGGATATTAGGAATGTCTTCTTGGGCAACGAGCGGAGATGACATTTTATCTAATAACGATTAAGACGGGCCATAGCCAACATTTTGCCATTTAGTGGCATCGGCCTGGTGAGTATAGAGCTGTTTAATGCCATGCTGGACAATCACTTCAATTAGCGATGGCTGTAAATTTGCAGGGAAGTCAGCATACTGCGCATCCTGTGCCCGGAGCACCTTCCAGGCAGTGACGTTGGACATGAATTGGGAATCGTTTCTAAACTGATCTAATATTTGCGGGAGATTCATTAAGTCAATGACGTGTTTTTTTTGATCTGCAGAGTCGCTTGTTTAACTGTTGATCAAATATAGAAAATTACTATCATGGCATTGTGTGAATATAAAAAACATCTGCAAATTAAACAATTCAATTTTCACTCAGCTCGCGTCCAGCTTTCGAAAGGAGCTGGCTTTGAAAATCAGATAAATTGGCGAACCTTCTTGCAAGTTCATCCTTTCCACCGTGGCCGGCACAATTTCAATGGTGAAGTTCAAGCCGGCGACCACATCAATCAGAATGCGTTCACCTAAACGATGAATCTGGCTTATTTTGCCCGATATAATATTGCTGGCGCTGAGACCCTCGGGTTTGGCGTTCGCCAGGATGATTTCAGACGCGGGAATGTTGAGCAGGAGCTTGTCTCCGACTTGGTTCTTTAAATGCGGAAGAATAAACTGTAATCCATTCGATTTGACGATGGTCAGACCTTTTGCAACGTCCTGCGAAACCACGGTGCATTCAAAAATATTCGGGATGTCTTCCCGGGAAATCAGCGGCGGCGCGGTCATCCGGTTCAGCAGTTGATATGGCGAATCATAGCCCACACATTTGCCGTCCTGCAGCAGAATTACCTGATCGGCAAAGTTCAAAACGTTGGAAAGATCATGCGAAACGTAAATTATGGGCAGATCAAACTGCTGGTGAATATCTTTCAAAAATTTTAAAAAAGACAACCGCACCGGCAAATCCAGCGCCGCCAGGGGCTCATCCATCAGCAAGTATTCAGGCGAGGCTAACAGCGCCCGCGCCAAAGCCACTCTTTGTTTTTCACCACCCGACAGATCCGTTGGCATACGCGTCAATAAATGCTGCACACCAGCCATTTTGATGATCAAGGGTAATTCAAATTTACGCCTGGCGGGGGGCAACCTCCGCCAGCCAAATTCCAAATTCTGTTTCACATTCAGATGCGGGAATAACCGGCTCTCCTGAAAAATGTAGCCAATATTTCTGTTTTGTGGAGAAATATGGATCTTCTGTTTGTCTGAATACAGAGTTTTAACTCCCAGGACAATCTCGCCTTTGGCTGGTTTCGAAAGGCCGGCGATAAGATTAAGCGTGGTCGTTTTGCCCGAACCCGACGCCCCGAAGAGCGCGGAGAATGCCGGTTTGATCTCGATATTTAACTCGTAATCAAAATTTAATAATTTTGTTGAAACAGATATTTTAAGCATGAATTGTTAACTCGGTTTTTGCGTTTCACCGCATCATTCACTTTGGTTTGGGCAGTTTTGTCGCCAATTTTCAAACAGACATTCTGTTTTTAAATCGTCGCAAAAACAGCTCATTCACCAGAATACTCAAGTAAGAAAAAACAATGGAAATGATGATCAACATGCGCGCTTTGGCTTCCCCATCTGGTTGATTTAACAAAGTGAAAATCGCCAGAGGGATGGTCTGCGTTTTGCCTGGAATGTTGCTGGCAACAATAATCGTGGCGCCAAATTCCCCCAGACCTCTGGCAAATGCGAGAATCGCGCCAGCGATAATTCCATTGGCGGATAATGGCAAAGTAATTCTCCAGAAAATGTTCCATTCACTAGCGCGCAGCATTCTGGCAGCCTCTTCCAACTTATTGTCAACCGATTCAATGGCCACGCGCACGGCTCGCACCAGCAACGGAAAGCTGACCACCGCCGAAGCCGCCACCGCCGCTTTCCAGGTGAAGGCGATGTTGAAATTGAACCAGTCGTCAAGCCATCTTCCGACGAATCCGCCTGGCCCCAAAATGACCAGTAGAAAATAGCCGGTCACCACTGGCGGCAGCACCAATGGTACGTTTACGATTCCATCTAAAAAGGATTTGCCAATAAAATTTTTTCTCGCAAACAGCCAGCCAATATACGTGCCCGGAGCTAAAATGATCGCCGTGGCCACCACCGCCACTTTCAAAGAAAGAAAGATAATTTGAAATTGGTCATTCATGGTTCACCATTTTGAATCCGTTTTCCAGAAAAATGTCTTTCGCAATATTTGAATAAAAAAAATCCAGAAAAGGCCGAGCAAGCGGATGCCGTGAACTTGTCACCAGGCCGGTTGTGTAGTGAATTTCAGGCTGTATTTCATCAGGCAGCTCGCTGACAATTTGAATTTTTACGCTGATGCTGGCATCGGTGCGATAAACTATCCCACAGTCCACGTCGCCCCTTTCCACATAAGCCAGGGCTGCTCTGACGTCCAGCGCTGGCAGGCATTTAGGTGCAATTTGTTTCCAGATGTGATATTTTTCAAGCGCCGTTTTCGCATAAATGCCGGCGGGCACATGCGCCCAATCGGCCAGGGCGATTCTTTTGACCTGGGGCTTCGTTAATTGATTTACAGATGTAATTTGAGCTCGGTTTTGAAGCGGTACGATAATAACCAGTGAATTGCTCAAGAATTCTTTTTTGTGAGGATGAGTGAGTAACTGTTGCTTTTGCAGCCAATCGCTCCATTGCGGATTGGCAGAGATAAAAATATCTGCCCGGGCGCCATACTCGATTTGCCTGGCTAAAATCGAAGAAGCCGCAAAATTGAAATCTATTCTGGCTTCGGGAAAGTGGAGTTGAAACGCCGGCTGAATTTGCGGCATCACACTGGTCAAACTGGCGGCCGCAAATACTTGCAATGGTGACGATTCGTCAGAATGGGTTTTCTTTTGCGAGCAGGAAAACGGGCTAAATAATGCAATCCAACATAAAACAATTACCAGGAACTTTTGCCGCTGATTTAATTTCCAACGAATATTCATAGATTCAAAAATAAAATTGCTCATGAATATTTTAATCTAAAATAATTATTTATTTAAGCAAGATGATTTTAGCCGAAAGATTACATGGTCGGCGAAAGAAACGTTCGCATTTCGATAACGCTTTGGCGGAACTAAATTTATTTTTGAAAACAGGACGAACAAAAAAAACGGGAAGGCAGAATCTTCCCGTTTTAAATTTTTTTTGCGATTTAAATTGCTACGATTTTGTAGCTGATTAAAATCTTTCCTCCGGCTCCGGCGAAATTAAGTCAATCACATGGCTCAATTTGCGCACGGAATATCTTCCTGAGTCTCGTCCCAGCACGCCTTTTCACCGTTGTTGTAATTCGGTTTGATGATATAGCCGGCGCCGGTGGCAGAGTTGACCACCACCTGGGTAGAGTCTGAAGACATAACATCGAAAAACACCATGCTGACGTCATCGCCAGCGACCTGGTAACGCAAACAATTTCCCATGCCCAGGCTTTCAGAATTGTTATCGGTAAAAGTCAAAGTGCGATCATCATCTGCCGCGTAGTTCCAATCGATTTTGACGGTTTCATGATTGGTAGTGGGCTTACTGAGATTGTAAAATTGCCAGAACCCGGAGCTGCGGTCGAGCTGGCTTTCGCCATCGTACCAGAGCACGTGATCCAGTTGTGTCTGGAATTGACCGCTCACAAACATCTCCCATGCAACGGCGGTTGCATTGACTTTCGCAGTTAATTCCAGTGAAAAGTTGAAGATCCCTTCGGAATAAGTAAAATTCCAGTGAAATTTACCATCGCTTTCAAAGGTTGGGTCCGTGCTTAACGCGGCGGCCGTTGCCGCGGCTGGCGCCGAAATGCCGGCCAACACCGCCAAGTTAAAAAAGGAAACCACTGCCACCGCCGTTAAAAAGTTCGTTTTGGTGTTTATCAGGTAATCGTTGGACTTGAGTTGCTCGCTGTTTGAAGAATTAAAAAAAAGATAAATCGATGAGCATGGTTCCTTGCGGTGGAATTTCCGGCGCCTGTTGGCTAGAATCGTTAGGCCCGACACTGTCGCTGCAGGCCGGATAGATGGCCAGATACAAACACATTAAAATGACCAGACATTTGTCCTTAAAGAAAAAATCCATTTTCGTCTCCTTAAAATTGTTTTTAGTTTCAAATTACATTAAATTTATTGGTTCTTCTCCCAAGACTGGCGGGAACCCCAATATATAGTGTTTGACATAATGAAACTCCTTCTCTTGTGTTGCTATAAGATATGCTCCGTTGCGGACAAAATAAAGGCTACCCTTCGGCTCGCTCAGAAACGCTCGGCCTTGATTTTGTTCCTCACTTCGCATGCTGTTCGCCAACACAGAAGAAGGAGGAAGAATCAAGACCTAATTACCATAGTTCCTTAGCATACTACATGTAGTACACTTTACCAGACTTGGGAGAAGAACCACATTTATTTAATATTTAAAGAAATGCAAGAGCCTTAAAGGATGTTACATTAAATTAATGCCACATATTAAACATAAAATTCTTATCTAGTGATTTTACAGGCAACGCAGTTAATTCCAGAAGTCTATGAGTGGGGGCATTTGAGGAGCTGAGCGATTATAAAGACCGTTGTCATTTTTCGTTTAAACTTTATTCTTCGATAAAAGTGAACCAAATTTTATGATTCTGACTCCTGAAGATATCCAACAAATTCTAAAATATATCCCCCGCCGCAAAGAAATTTTCAAAGGGTTTGTGCCTTCGGCAGTACTGGTGATCATTTTGAATAAATCCGACCGAACACATCTAATTTACATTCGCCGCGCACAGGAGATGACGTTGCACAGCGGTCAAATGGCCTTCCCGGGCGGCAAAATCGACCAGCAAGATGTCAGCAGTCGGGCTGCCGCCGTGCGTGAAACCCGGGAAGAAATCGGCATCGTCGAATCGCAATTCACTTATTTGGGTGAAATGGGGTTTTTCGAAACGCTCATTTCCAGATACGATGCAGCCGCACACGTAGTTTGGAGCGCACAGCCATTCAAATATCAAATTAACAAAAGGGAAGTAGCCGAGGTGATTGAAATACCCTTGGACATTTTATTGAATCAATTTCGACCCGACCTGGACTTTGATAACGCGCAGGAGTTGATGTATTTGAATTTTAAATACCAACCGCCAAACACCGCCAACGAAATCAATCTTTGGGGCCTCACGGCCAGAATCACCCACCACTTTCTCGCAGGGCTGGTGCGATTTTTAGATAGCAAGAAGCATGGATGATTTTACATTTTTCCGCCATGCAGATCAAAGACATTTGCCGTCATCGCGAGGAATCTGACGACGAAGCGCTCTCCTGATTTTAATCAAGTTAGGACATTACTTCGTCAAGCACAAATAATGAGATCGCAACCTTAATTTAGAATCGTACAAAAAGGACGCTTGACAGAGGTTTCATCGGACTTTTTACCCACGCGATAATGCCGGAACACCTCTCGGTAATTTCATGTTACAGAAGTCCTTTCAAACACTTTTTTGACTTCAAAAAATTTATTTCTGTGAAACAATTTAATTATTTGCAATCACCGGCCATCGAGATAGCCAAAAATTTTAAATAAAAGTAAGAATGTAATATAAACTTGCTTTTTCAATTATTTATTAGAAATTAGCAGGGTACCCTTTTTTGGATTTCGTTGTAAAAATGAAAAAAAACCGACCTGTCCCCGCTTTGCTGGAACAGATTCAGAAGGAACTAATATCAAAGCCAGCAAACCAAAATAAATTTCTACATTCCCAGCGCATGGCGAATCTGGGCAACATGTTAGGCGGCATCTCGCATACTTTGAACAACATTCTTGGGGGCGTGCTGGGATATGCCCAACTGTTAAAAAGCAGTTTGCCGGAAGAATCGGATTTGGTTCAACAAGCCGTCGTCATTGAAACTGCCGCCCGCAGAGCTTCGAAATTGATTTCTCGATTGAGTCTTTATTCGAACAACAAATGTTCCTACCAGCTCATCCCCATCGATCCGCGTAAATTGGTAGAAGAAACGGTAGCAATATTAGGTTGCTTTTTTCCGTCAAACATTCAACTTTCCACAGAATTTAATCACGGCGCCACCAACATTCTTGCGGATTTTCCATCCCTTTGCCACGTACTGCTTAATATTTGCATGAACGCGAAAGAAGCCATGCCCCGGGGCGGTACACTCAAAATCAGCACCGATTGTATTTGCAATGTTGAACTGACCCATGTTTTCGAAACACCCCAGAATGCTATTTTAATTCAAATTACCGATACAGGCTCAGGCATTCAAGACGAATTTCTGCCTCACATTTTTGAGCCCTTCTTCAGCACCAAACCAACCGGTTCGGCCAATGGATTTGGATTGACCGTCGCCAAAGAAATCATCGACGAATTACAAGGAGTGATCAAAGTGAATTCAGCTATTGGACAAGGTACCACCGTGAGCATCTATCTGCCTTTAAATTCGAATCCTCTTCAAGAAAAACCCCCTCTCAATAAACAAAAAGACGCTTCTACAGAAGGACAAATGATTCTGGTGGTAGACGATGAAGAAGATTTACGAGGAATTGCCAAAGAAATTTTACAAAGAAAAGGATTTCGGGTGTTGTTAGCCGAAAACGGCGATCAGGCCATCGAAGTTTACGAACGCCACTTCCGCCAGATCCAGATCGTTTTGCTGGACCTGATTCTGCCCGGTCTGGCCGGCGACGAAGTGTATCGCCGCATTAAACAAATCAATCCCGATCAAAAAATCATTCTGACGAGCGGCTACACCAAACACTCACAAGAGCTCCAACCCGTGCAGGGGTTTGCGTTGGATTACTATCTACCCAAACCGTGGGAAATTCCAGCGCTGATCGAAATCGTCAATCGCTTACTGGAAGAGGACTAGAAAACCAGTTTACAAATGATCAGTGCGCCGATCATGCCGGCCGCGTCAGCCAGCAGTCCGGTAGGCACAGCGTGACGGGTTTTTTTGATTCCCACCGAACCAAAATAGACGGCCAGTACGTAAAAAGTGGTTTCGGTACTGCCGTACATGGTGGAAACCAACCTTCCCAAGAAGGACTCCGGTCCGTGTGTTTTCATGATTTCCGTAACCAGTCCCAGAGAGCCGCTACCAGAAAGCGGACGCATGAACGCCACGGACAGGGCTTCCGCCGGCATACCAATTAAATTGGTTGCGGGGGAGATAATTTTGATGAAGAAATCCATGGCCCCCGAAGCGCGGAACATACCGATGGCGACCAAAATGGCCACCAGGTAGGGAATAATTTTTATGGCCACTTCAAATCCGCCTTTCGCACCATCCACAAACGCTTCGTAGATTTTTACTTTTTTAATAACACCGTAACCGATGATCAAGAACAAAACCAGGGGAATGGCGAAATCGGAAACAGTTTTGATAACCTGACTAAAAAACTCGCTCATATTTCCTCCTATTCTTCTTCCGGCTTCTCAGCGGTGGCTTTGAAATTTTCTTTTGCTTTAATGGCAAAAATTGGCACTTTTTCCAATATTTTAGCGGTAATCACGGCCACGGTGGTAGCACACACACCTGCGAAAATGGTGGTACCGATAATCTCCTGGGGATTTTGGGAGCCCAGCGAAATGCGCACCCCAATAATGGTGGCCGGAATGAGAGTAATGGCGGCGGTATTCAATGCCAAAAAGGTCACCATGGAATTGGAAGCCGTGTCCTTTTGTTCGTTTAGTTTTTGCAGCTCTTCCATGGCTTTCAATCCCAGAGGGGTGGCGGCATTCGATAGCCCCAGCCAGTTGGCGCTGAGGTTGAGCAGCATGGAAGCGATAGCGGGATGATCCGAAGGCAACTCGGGAAACAGCCGCTTGCTGATGGGCTTAATTAATTTTGCCAGCACTTTCACCAGTCCGCTTTCCTCGGCGATTTTCATGATGCCCAGCCACAACGCCATGATGCCAATCAGTCCCAATGCAATGCTCACCGACGTTTCCGCCATGTCAAAGGCGGCTTTAGTCACCTCCGCAAGTTTGCCATTCACCGCGCCCACAACGATGGCGATCATCATCAATCCCAACCAGATATAGTTAAGCATAGAGCCTCCAATTTTAAGATGAATTGAAGCGACAATTGAGTGCTAAACTAATATTTTTTACTATAGAAGCAAGCAAAAATAATAAAGTTGAAATAATTAAACAATCCTGTTGAAACTGGTGGCAATTTTTGGTATCTTCGAAAAAATCGAACCTTAAATACATTTAATATTTTATTAGGAGAATTCAAATGATTTCTGAATTTCGAAATCATCCATTAACAGATTTCAGTGTTGAAGAAAATCAAAATAAGATGAAAGCCGCGTTGCACACCGTTCAAAGCCAGTTTGAAAAAACGTACCCGCTGAATATCGGCGGCCGATCAATTGAAACGAATGATTTGTTGCGCTCTTACAATCCGTGTGAAAAAGAACAGGTGGTGGGCGCCTTTCACAAAGCCGGTATTGCCGAAGTGGAAAGCGCCATTGCATTAGCCGAAGAGGCCTTTCAGAGCTGGCGTTTTGTTGACCCGGCAGAGCGTGCAGACTATTTGTTTCGTGCAGCCGAAATTATGAAAAAACGACAGATGGAATTAAACGCATGGATGGTTTATGAAACCAGCAAAAACTGGGTGGAAGCGGACGCGGATACCACCGAAGCCATTGATTTTTTAGAATTTTATGGAAGGGAAATGCTGCGATATGCCCAGAAGCAGCCGGTAACACCCATCCCCGGTGAAAAAAACGAGCTGTTTTACATACCCCTGGGCGTGGGTGCGGTGATTCCGCCGTGGAATTTCCCACTTGCTATTTTAACGGGCATGGCTTCTGCAGCCATCGTGACGGGTAATTGTATTCTCCTGAAACCTGCCAGCGATTCTCCCACCATCGGTCATAAGTTTGCCGAAATCATGCAGGAAGTGGGGTTGCCGGAAGGCGTGTTGAATTATCTTCCGGGTAGCGGGGGCGTCATCGGCGACCACATTGTCTCACACCCACGGATCCGATTTGTGACCTTTACCGGCTCCAAAGAGGTCGGTCTGAGAATAAATGAACTGGCGGCCAAACCGCAAACAGGCCAGATCTGGTTGAAACGCGTGGTTGCCGAAATGGGGGGAAAAGACGCCATCATCGTCGACCGGGAAGCGGACCTCGAGGCCGCAGTGGAAGGGGTGGCCGTTTCCGCATTTGGCTTTCAAGGACAAAAGTGCTCTGCGTGTTCGCGTGCCATCGTGGACCAAGCGCTTTACGAGCCATTTCTGGACAAACTCATTGCGCGCACACAAAAAATCACCGTCGGGCCGGTGCAGGATCCACAAAATTATATGGGCGCCGTCATCAACAAAGCTGCCCAGGAAAAAACCATGAAATATATTGAAATCGGCAAACAAGAAGGCCGCCTGGTTTTGGGGGGTGAAACGGGACCTGATTCTGGATATTACGTCCAGCCTACCATTATCGCCGATTTGGCTTCAAAAGCGAGACTGGCGCAGGAAGAAGTGTTTGCACCCGTACTGGCCGTCATCAAATCCCGAGATTTTGACCACGCACTGGAAATCGCCAATGACACAGAATTTGGCCTGACTGGCGCGGTTTACAGCCAGAATCGCGAAAAATTGGAAAAGGCCCGAAAACTATTTCACGTGGGCAATTTGTATTGCAACCGCAAATGCACCGGCGCCCTGGTGGGCGGGCAACCTTTTGGCGGGTTCAACATGTCCGGTACCGATTCTAAAGCCGGCGGCCGGGATTATCTGCTGTTATTTTTGCAGGCAAAATCGGTTTCGGAAAAAATCTAAATGCCTCTTTCGGCCATTCGATAATAAAGAGAATCCCTTCGAACGAACGACTCTTCGAAGGGATTCTTTTTTTTGTGCTTGCGAACTTCAGGAAATGATTAGGAAAAATTTGCAGTGATCGAAGCGCGACGGGGATTAATTTTCAGTGAGCTCTTGGATGTGCACATTCGCAACCTTCACCCACGTGGAATTGGCGTCCGGTTCCTTTTCAATATAAGTACGCCAGGCTGCGAGAGCCTGTGACTTGTCTCCCTGCAATTCAAAAACCACCGCGCGGTTATAATAAGCCTCCATCAAAGCCGGGTCAAGGTTGATGGCCTGCTCCAGGCGCTCCAGTGCTTTTTGATATGCGTTTCGATAAACGTCGATCAAAGCGAGATCATTAAAAATCTTTGCGTTGCTACCAGCGAACTCGAGCGCCTTCAAATAAAACTCTTCGGCCCGGTCAATTTCACCAGAAAAAAAGTAAAGCGTTCCCAATAAATGATGAATGCGGGCGTTTTGCGGGTCCAGAGTCAGCGTCTGTTCAAGCGTTTGCCGGGTGGCGATGTCCTGCGGACGCTCTTCGTCTATTCTTCTGCTGCCGATTAAATCATACTTGAAATCGCCAGTGGGGCGCAGCTCAAAATCTTTGACCAGAATTTTATCCGAGAAGGCGGCAAAACGCTCCATGGCCTGATTTACGGCCTGATACTTCATGACTTTTTGATAGCCGTAAAACAGCAGGGGCGGCGCCAGCAAAATCAGGAAAAGAATCCAAACAAAATCAGGGACGGCTCGCCAAAAGTTGAGCCATCCACCAACACGACGTTCCGATTTTATGCTACTGGATTTTCCGGGAGCAGGAGAAACGATGAAAGCCCTTTTGTAAAAGGACAACCGATCTTCGATCTGGACGCCTTCAATTTCCTGAATCAGGTGTTGTTCATCTTTAGAGATTTCGAAATGCGCTGCCGCGGAAATTGAGTTGAATTCGCTCTCACAGGATGGACATTCGGCCAAATGCCGGTCGATGCGGGCGCTATCATTTTTTGACAGGCTGCCCTGAAAATACGCTGCGATGGTTTCACCGCCGGGATGCGTCTCCCGATAAACAATTCGGGGATCAGAGAAACGGTCATCTTGCTCGCTTCCAAAAGATCTGCAGACTTTTTGCACAAACGTCAACTCATCCGCGCACCGGGAACATTTTTTTATGTGTTCACTATATTTGTGCGTTTTTTGTTTTGGGTATTGATTTCGAATCAACCCATAGAGCTGATCGAAAGTTAGACATTCTGAATCGGACATAATACAATAATCCCTAATTGAGCAAAAATGGATATTTTTTATTCATCCTGAATAAACTTGCCTACATTAATATATAGACAACATTTTTGAGAAAAAACTCCCAAAAAAATTACAAATCCATATATTTTATGAGAGTATGTTTCATACGATTTATCACCGTTTCAATGCCACTCAGCTTAAGATTCACATCCGCGTTTAGATTTATCTCCTCTGAAGTGCGATTTTCAAAATAAAACTGTTCAAATATCATGAGATCGCGTTCAACATTTTTCCCGGCAAAATGTTCGCGCAAAACCTGGAGCATGCTCTGTTTAATCAATATCAATTCATGATTATCTTCTGATTCCAGACCTTTTGATTGATAACTGGATACCTCAATATTTTTCGGATCGTCCAAAGAAACAACCGTGGCCGCCCTTTTTTCCGTGTTTTGATGTTTCATATAATTTTTGACCGTGTTCACTGCCATGGCTTTTAAATATTCGTAAAACGAATTTTCATTCTGCCCTTTGAAATTTTTCAGGCCTTGACCTTCCCGTTGCAACAATTTGATGTAAATATCTTGCCGCAGGTCTTTTACCACGTCCTTAAATTTTGAACTGAATTTGCCGGCTTGCCGGCGTTTAAATTCTCCGATAAGATAGAACAAAATTGCTTTGCCGAATCGATGCTCAAATTCCATCCAAATATTTTCCCAATCGGGAGATTTCCGGGTGCATTTTTCAATGAGCTGAATATTGGAAAGCTTGGAATAAATTTGCCCTAGTAAAATCGCCGAAAGGACAAATAGAGCCATCTTAAAAAGATAATTGCAAGAAATGATTTGGAGAATGGATATCAGAAGCGGTAAACCATTTTGATAAAAAAAAACGGTCAGGTTAGTACCCGGAGTGAGTGCCCCAAATGTCATGCGAAAGCAACCTGCTGTGATGTTTTAATGGGTTCCAATATGGTCAAATTTACTGGAGAAATAAAAGTTTTTCTGATTAAAAAAAAGAACGTGCCAAATAATTCAACAACGACCGCTGACTTACCACGAACACATGAAAAAAAACACACAAAACGCCCCCATCGAATAAAAACCAACTGCGCTCCTCAAACACCTTCAGTAGAGGAATTAATGGGTGAATGGCCGTACGCGGACGAGAAGCGTTGTCTTTTAAAAATCATTCCAAAAAAGACCAAAATCTGGCATCCTCAAGTTTTTGTTATTATCGAATACCCATGATGTTTTTTCGTGAACATAACCTCTCAGCACCAACCCGTACTGAGATTGGAGTCAAAAACTAAATCATAAAAATCAGACTACAAATTGAGCAGATAAGTCAACTTTGCCAGGACCGTTCGATTGGTCGTTTCAATTTTTCCGTCTGTATTCCATTCCTGATTGTAAACCAGATAAAAATCGCTTCCCGGTGAATGAATAAAATTCAGCAAAAAGTTGCCGATGATTCGGTTGTCAAAATGATTCCACTGAATAAATGCTTTGGCAAACAAATTCGGCGTAAAAGAATAAATGGTTCGAAATCGGAGAATGGAGGTTGAAAAATTTCCATCTGCCGAAACATCATTGGCTGGTAATTCGATGCGGTTCCACTCCCAATTCGCCTCCACTTTGAACTTATCGTTTGGATTAAAATAATTGGCCAGAAGCACGGTGGCAAATTTTCCATCGTAAAGCGTGCCTCCGCCCACAGTGATGGAACCGGAAAACCTTCGACTGAGATCCGAGCTGTACAGCACGGCAAACGTATTGTAATTGTAAATTCCGGCGGGCACAAAAGCCGATTCAAGAAAAAAACCATCGCCGGGAATATTATCGTAAAAATTGGTATAGCCCAGAAAAAAATAAGACTCGTTCTGAAAAATATTCACCAGGCCAGTATTGAATGTGCGATATTGCACCACATTGTTGTGGTCGGTGATGATTTCAAAATCATTGGTAAAATGCGTCTGGCGGAGATTGAAAAATTTCGGCCTCGGACTGATAAAAACCTGGCCGTGAATTTTTCGAATATCGGTCCATTGTAGAAACCCCATCTCCGGGTTGAAGTTTTCCCCGATGTCTGTATAAGAAGCGCTGGTAAAAAACTTGTCGTTGCCCCAGGAAAAGTTAACGAATCCGTTGTAATCTTTGCCTTTCAAGCCCGGAGTCAACGTTTTTGCCAGATAGCCGTTAATGTTGAGGTTGTTGTCAAACGCAAACACCGCATCGACCGCAAACGTGCGGTTGTAATTTCCCCCTTTCACGGGATCCCTGCTGAGCCCCATCACCCCGATGTGCGAGCGGCTGAAAATGTCTCTTTTAAGTCGAAAGGCAGAATAATTGGTTTTGGGAATCGACCTGGGAGTACCGTAACGGTTAGTGTACTCTAAATCGTTGGTAAAGACGTTCAGCAGCCCCAGCTCAAACCCGCCCTCTTTGCCGGTCATTTTCACGCCGCCCATGATCGGCACTTCTCTGGTTTCAAAGCTTTCGCTATCGGTGTGCAGACCGATTTGACGGCTGTAGAAAAGCAAAGTGAACAGATCTGTGGTGGTTTCTTCCCCGATTTTGAATATATCCAAACCTTCGAGAAAAAAATCGCGTTTTTCTGGAAAAAATAAGTTGAACCGCGAAATATTGACCCGCTCGTTATCGGCTTCAACCTGCGCAAAGTCCGTATTGAGAGTGATGTCAGAGACGATGTTTGACGTCAGGTGGATTTTGGCATCCAAACCGATATCGGCGAGTTTTTCAACCGGCGTACCTTTGTCATAATTTTTTTCCACCCCGCCGATGGAGTAGGGTTTAATCTGCACATGCTGGTCTTGCTTAATATTTTTCAGGCCATTCAAAACGCCAAACTTCGAAGCTTTAAATTTTCCCGAATCATCGAAGTCATCATCGCGAGTAATAGGCGACCAGTAGGCTTGTTCTCGTTTTCGCGGAATATACCGGCCGAAATTAATGCCCCAGGTTTGGGTATTTTTTTTATCAAAGCGCAGAGTTTTAAAAGGAATCGCTACCTCTGCGGTCCAGCCAAACTGGTCTTTTCTGGCGGCGCTATACCAGACGCCGTCCCAGTCCCAGTTGATATGCGTCCCTTCGGTTTTGATTTCAGAATCCAGACGTGCGCCGGAGGAGTTGGTAGCGAAATAGTAGGCGTTCCTCTGATCGTGATACGTGTCGATGAGAATTTCGATGTAGTCGTTGTCCGACAGATCCGAATCC
The DNA here is from genome assembly GCA_046757025.1 of bacterium. Taxonomy (GTDB): domain Bacteria; phylum Zhuqueibacterota; class Zhuqueibacteria; order Oceanimicrobiales; family Oceanimicrobiaceae; genus JBHHXN01. Next base: position 50,918 of record JBHHXN010000009.1, on the reverse strand, counting down.
CGCCGCATCTCATTGGAAACAATTTTGTCGGGCTCTTTATCGAAACAGCGAATGCCGAAGTAGATATGTTTTTTGTCGTAAGTAACCAAAATAAAGGTGGGCTCCGAAACCGGTTGGCCTTCATTCGGTTCTTTTTGCGTGAAATTGTAAACCACGGATGCATGCCGCCATTCATTCTTACTGAGGATGCCGTCTAATAGTGGTGCGCGGCCATTCTCTTTGAGATTGATCTCAAAAGCGACGTTCTTGCTTTTCTTCTTCGCTTTCTTTTTAAATTCAGCCAGGCCAGCGGTGTTGAAAGCTAATACCAGCAAAGCAAGTATTAGATTAAATTGCGGCTTCATTTCGATTATTTCATGATTGACTTCAGAAGGACTTAAAATATATAAAAATATTAAAGAAATGTCAAAGGAAAAGTGTCGGGTCTCAAAAATTCACGCTCTAACTGGGAACACGGATGTTTTTTAACAAAGGTAAAAAAGTCGGGAAAGCTTCGTGATTTAATTGACAAATATCCTATCGGTCACGATATTTCACTTGACTCTGTAGGATATTTTGACTATATTGCTGGTCGTTGAATTGAGGATACTATGGCCGAAAAATCAGCCAAAAAAAATAGATACAAACGCAAGATAAAAGCCAAATCCGAGCTGCCCTATTCCAAAGTTAATTATCAAATATTTGGCGCAGGTATTCTGTTGCTGTTGGTTGGCTATTGGGCTTTGGCTCAGGGTCCGGTAAATGGATTTTTATCCCTCACTCTGGCGCCTATCTTGTTGGTCATCGCCTATTGTGTCGTCATCCCTTTTGCCATCATGTACAAAGGGAAACACAAATCAAATGAACCGAGTCCTCATTGAATAGGGGCCGTGGTGTAGCCTGGTTAACACGCCGGCCTGTCAAGCCGGAGATCGCGGGTTCAAATCCCGTCGGCCCCGCTCCGTAGAAGGAATTAAGCCATTATAATTATTGTTTTTGTAATGGCTTTTTTTTTGCAAATACCGCCGACAAATTCTAAAATAGTACTTGTAAAATTAAGATAATATCTTATATTAACGATGATTTAAATATGAGATGGATCATCCCATTGTACAAAGTGCGCCCCACAAATGAGGCATCCTGAGGTTTATTTCACCATGAGATTGAAAGAAATCCTATCCGAAGAACGCGTTAAGATTCCGCTCGAAAATACTGAAAAAGAAAAAATAATCGAAGAAATGGTTAACCTCATCGATAATTCATTGCCGTTGGAAAACAAAAATCAAGTATTGAAAGCTGTATTAGATCGTGAAGCGGTCATGAGCACGGGTGTGGGAGACGAAGTAGCCATCCCCCATGGAAAATCGGAAGGACTCACCGATATCATTGCCGCTCTCGGCATCACCAAAGAACCCGTGGATTTTAATTCTTTAGACGACAAACCCGTTCGCCTGGTCTGGTTGCTGGTGGGTCCGCAGGATAAAACCGGACCGCATTTAAAAGCGTTGAGTAGAATTTCTCGATTGATGCACAAAAAAGATTTCAGAGAACGGTTAATTAAAACGGAACAGCCCAAAGAAATGATCGATGTCATTTCTTCCGAAGAGGAAAAATATTTTGTGAGTTAACGCGTGCCATTTTCACTAAATCCAACCTGTCATTTTTTCCGTCTATTCTGACCCAACTTTAAAATTGTGCTCTCAAAAAATAAATTAAAATATTTTGCTTCCCTGAAACGAAAAAAAAATCGCGTACACGAAAACAGATTTCTGGTTGAAGGATTAAGATTGTGTGAAGAATTGCTTGACTCCGACTATGTTGCAGAGGTGTTAATTTACTGTCCCGATAGGTGCCATTCTGAACGCGCACACAAATTGCTGAGCAAATTTCAAGAGAAACATGTCCCGATCACAGAGATTGACATCAACCAATTAAACAACCTGACCGAAACGGTCCATTCTCAGGGCATCGTTTGTGTGGCCCAGAAGAAAGCATTCGATTTGGCGCCATTCATTGACCAGCCTGAAATAAATTTGATCGCCCTCGATCGCATCAGTGAACCCGGCAATTTAGGTACGATCATTCGCAGTGCGAGCTGGTTCGGAATAGCAGGCGTTTTGCTGAGCAAGGATTCTGCAGAAGTCACTAACCCAAAAGTGTTGCGGGCCAGCATGGGCGCGGTTTTCCATCTGGCGATTTTTGAAAATTTGCATCTATCGGAATCGCTTAGCGCCTTGCAAGCAAAGGGTTTCAAACTCTTTGCTGCCGACGCCGGCAGCCACACGTTATTTTCAGATGCCATTTTTACAAAAAAAAATGTCCTGATTCTGGGAAATGAAATCGACGGCGTGGCTGCCAACCTCAAATCCGCTGCTGATGCCGCTCTTAAAATTCCCAAACATGGAACGGGAGATTCACTAAATGTGGCTGTAGCTGCTGGCATCATCATGGAAAAAATGACCTTCAAAAAAAACCTCAATTAAACAAATTATATGCAAGACGAAACAAGGCACCCTACTTTAAGAAGCGCGATCACGCTCCTGATTCTGAGTTATTTGTTAGCCGGCCTAGTCACGTGGATATCTTCGGTTTATTTGCCCAAGCTGCAATTTTTTCTGGGTGAACTTTTTATCATTATGCCGACGTTGGTTTTTCTACATGTTAAAAAATACTCCTTAAAAACCGCTTTTCGTTTCAATAAAATCAGTCGGAATCTGTTGCTTGTCAGTCTAGTCTTGGGCTGCTCGGTCACGATTTTATCCGCGGAAATCGACCGCATCATCAGCTCATTTATTCAAATACCGCCAGAGCTTGAAGAATTCCTCACTGAAATTTTAACCATCGAAAGCCTGTTCGATGGCGTTGTGCTATTTTTGTCGGCCGTGATTGTAGCCAGTCTTTTCGAGGAAATGCTTTTTCGCGGGCTTCTGCAAAAAGCCTTTGAAAACCGCATGGAATTTATTCACGCCATTTTTTTTACCGCGCTGATTTTCGCCTTCCTGCACCTGACCCCCTGGTTAATTCAAGTCTTGCTTTTAGGCGTCCTTCTTGGATTGATGGCTTGGCGCAGCAACAGCATTGTTCCCGGCATCATCCTGCACATGTTCAACAACGGATTTGCCCTGATTTTATCCAATACCGATCCCGAAAAAATCAACTGGTATAGTTGGAATGGTCACATACATCCTACCGTGCTGGTAATTGCTGCCGGGGCCACTTACTACGGATTCAAGTTCTTTTTTCGCTTCACCCAAACAGACTGATTACAGACGGCCGCTCATTATTTCAATTATCTTTTACTATTGAATTTAGCCGCATCGCCACCCGTTCATTTAAATCCATTCTGATTTTTCCTTTTTCCCCACGCCATTCAACATGGAGTGTTTTTTTTCTACATTTTACATTTTTGTTTTTACGCAAAATTAACAAATTGAATCTACTTTAAAGTTAAAAAATTGAACGTCTCCGAAACTGCAACTCTGGTAAAAATTCAATTTTTATGACGACGATCATCATGCTGAATGAGGAACTCGGCTCACAAATGCAAATTTACTTGGCTCTTTGTGATGTCTATCGAGTGGAAATCGCTGAAAACGTGGAATCCGCCATGTATATGCTCAGAAAAATCCGACCTGAGATTTTGCTCATGGACTACAATTTAAACCACTTCAAAAACAACGGCAAAACCGGGATTGACTTCATCAAAAAAGTAAAACGAAAATATCATGACTTGAAAGTGGTTACGATTTTAGACACGAAAGACCGGGAAAAGGAAATAGAAATTCAACAAAATGGTGCAGACGAGGTCTTATATCGACCCATAAAAAACAAAAGTTTGATAACCAATGTAAAAAAATTAGCCGCCGCGGCTTAATAAATTTCCTTAATCCTCACACACATCTAGCACAGACAACTTGGAAGCGTATAAGTAATCTAACTACGTGTTATTTACTTCATACCGGGATTAGGGGGAGGCCAGTATTCGCATGCGATACTGGCCATTTTTTTGCCTTCGCGAAGAATTCATCTTACGCTTTCTGCTGAGATTCCAATTTATTTTTCAATCGGTCAGAATTGATTTTAATCCCGTGTTTTTCAAAAACCGCTTGCACCGTCTCAAAATTTTCCTCAAGAAAATTCATGGTTGAGTTATAGCCATAATTGAGAACGATTTTTCTGGATTCAAAATCCATTACACTGCGGATGAACAGAAGCGAGTCGGAAGATTTGGGCTGGATGACCAGAAAATCCACTTCCGGATGATCGTTTTTAAACCGCTCGAAGCCCAGGTCAAAACGGGTTTTGGTTTCAATTCTGCGTGCCTGATCGCTGATGAATCCCATGCCTTTTTGAGAGAGGCGGGCGCATTCTCCATCAAAGGTAGGTAAACAGACCATACTCAAATCGTTTTCAAACGGCACCGTGGGATTGATGACGATGATCAATCTGGCGCCATGTTTTAAGGCCACATCGATGTGGGAGACCTTACTGGTGGAGCCGTCAATAAACTCCCGCCCGTTGATGTTGAACGGGCGAAAAAAGACGGGGATGGCGGCGGAAGCAGCCACGGCTTTGGAAATAGGCACGTCATTGGTGTTTTCTTCTCCAAACACGCAGCGCTGACCGCTATCCAGATCGGTGGCCGTGATGTACAATTCTTTTTCCAGATTGCGAAAATCGTTGGTTTTGCCTTCAGGGTAGCACAGGCCCGCCACAAATTTATCCAAATTGCTCAATGAAAAAATTCCGGGCGGCATGAATTCCTGCATGATCGAAAACAAATCCATGAGCGAAGCTTGTTTACGATTTTTCCAGCCATATTTAACCAGGCTAAAAAATCTTTTGAACAGTGGCACGAACGCTTTGAATATTTCCCCCCATTTCAAAGTGTAGATATTTTTTTTTCTAAAATTAAAACCCGTGTCGGAATCCTGTGTGATGCCTTCGAACAATTCCCGCGGTTGATAACCATTGGCGATGAGCGCAGAAATGATGGCCCCCGCACTGGTTCCCACAAAAATATCAAATTGATTGACACAGGAAGGCGGTTCGAAAAAATCGTCCATCGCCGTTAAACAGCCAACCTCATACATGGAGCCGGTAATGCCGCCGCCAGCCAGACACAAGGCAATTTTATGCTTCCGCTTTGTAAGCAATCCCGTAGATTTGATGCTCTTGATCTGGTCTTTTAATTTGTCAAACTTTTCAGTGGGCATGATTTTTTGTCATTATGCAATTTAATATCAATGTCGAGCTCTTCGATTTCTCACAGCCGACGTCTAAACCTCTCGACAAAAATTTGTTTTTGTTTAGCGCTAAACGCCTAATTCGTCCCGCAGGAATTGACCAGTGTAAGATTTCTCTGATTTCGCCACTTTTTCCGGACTGCCGGCTGCGATAATGCGTCCACCTTCGTCGCCGCCCTCCGGACCCAAATCGACGATGTGATCGGCCGTTTTTATGACGTCCAAATTGTGCTCGATGACGATGACGGTATTGCCTTTGTCCACCAATTTATTCAGCACGCTCAACAGCATTTTGATGTCTTCAAAATGGAGGCCGGTTGTGGGCTCGTCCAAAATGTACAGAGTCTGGCTGGTGCTGACTTTTGAGAGTTCGGTGGAAAGTTTCACTCTCTGGGCTTCACCGCCCGACAACGTGGTGGCCTGTTGGCCCAGGTGGATATACCCAAGGCCGACGTCAAAAAGCGTTTGCAGCTTTCTTTTTATTCGCGGGATGTTTTCAAAAAAGCTCAGCGCTTCGCTAACGGTCATGTCCAACACTTGCGCGATGGATTTGCCCTTATACTTAATTTCCAGAGTTTCTCGGTTGTAGCGTTTGCCTTTACAAACCTCGCAATGCACATAAACGTCTGGTAGGAAGTGCATCTCGATTTTGATGAGGCCGTCTCCCTGGCACGCTTCACAACGTCCGCCTTTGACATTAAAACTGAAACGTCCGGGTTTGTAACCACGAATTTTTGCTTCAGGAAGCTGAGCAAACAGATCGCGGATGTAATTGAATAATCCGGTGTAGGTTGCTGGATTGGAGCGCGGCGTCCTGCCGATGGGCGACTGATCGATGTCGATGACCTTGTCGATGAATTCCAAGCCTGTGATGGATTCATACGGCAAGGGCGCGGTTTTGCTTTTGTAAAACTTTCTCGACAGAATTCGGTAAAGGGTTTCGTTTATGAGCGTACTTTTACCAGAACCCGAGACGCCGGTTACGCAGTTAAACACACCCAATGGAATTTTTACATCCACTTTTTTCAGATTGTTGCCGGCGGCGCCCTTTAAGGTGATGAATTTTTTGTTGCTAGTTCGGCGCTTTGGGGGCGTAGGTATCATTTTCTTGTGGGAAAGATACTGGCCGGTGAGAGAAGCGGGATTATTGATTATCTGTTCGGGTTTGCCCGTGGCCACCACCTGACCGCCGTGTACGCCGGCGCCCGGCCCCAAATCGATGACGTAATCGGCTTTTTCAATGGTTTCGCGGTCGTGCTCCACCACCAGAACCGTGTTTCCGAGATCGCGCAACCGCAGCAATGTGTCCAGCAAGCGCTGATTGTCGCGCTGGTGCAAACCGATGGAGGGCTCATCAAGAATGTAAAGCACCCCCACCAACTGCGAGCCCACCTGGGTGGCTAATCGAATGCGTTGAGCTTCACCGCCGGAGAGGGTGCCGGCGCTGCGGTCGAGCGTAAGATAGTCCAATCCCACATTTACTAAAAATCCCAGTCGTTCCCGAATCTCTTTTAAAATTTGACGGGCGATGGTTTGTTCGCGCCGGTTTAATTTTAATTTTGCAAAAAAATCAAACGCTTGCCGTATGGAAAGCGCGGTTAACTTTTGAATATTTTTATCGCCGATGCGGACAGACAGGGCTTCTTTTCGCAAACGCGCTCCCTGGCAGGCAGGGCAGAATTTTACATTCATAAAATCTTCAATCCAGTTTCGGATATGCTGGGATTCGGTTTGTTTGTAACGCCGCTCTAAATTGTGGATCACCCCCTCGTATTTTGAGGTGAACTCCGCGTGAACCTTTCTCGACTCCCGCTTATAAATGAATTTGATTTCTTCGCCATTTGAGCCTTTCAAAATGATGTTTTGATGTTCAGAAGGCAATTTTTCCCAGGGCGTGTCGAGATCAAAACCGTAATGTGCTGCCACCGATTGCAGTTGATTAAAATACCAACCATTGCGACTTTCACCGATGGGCGCCACCGCGCCTTCCCGCAAAGTCAGGGCCGGATTGCTGACCACCAGATCGGGATCCACTTCCATTTTCGTGCCCAAACCGTTGCATTCCGGACATGCGCCGTAAGGGCTGTTAAAGGAAAACATACGCGGCGCCAGTTCTTCGTACGAGATACCGCAATCCACACAGGCAAAGTGTTCGCTAAAAAACAACTCTCGGCCGGATTCTTTGCCGGTGCCATTCAAAACATCTATCAAAACCAGACCGGAGGCGATGCCCAGGGCGGTCTCCAGCGAATCCGCCAATCGCCGGTCGATTTTCGGATCCACCACCAGGCGATCGACGATGATCGCGATATCGTGCTTTTTATTTTTCTCTATCTTTATGTCTGTGGACAATTCGTAAATGGTGCCGTCCACGCGCACGCGCACGAATCCATCCCGGCGCGCTTCTTCAAACACCTCGCGATATTCTCCCTTGCGGCCGCGAATGATGGGCGCCAGCACTTGAATTCTGGTACCCGGCGGCAGTTCGAGCACGTTATCTACAATTTGCTGCACCGTCTGCCGTTGAATGGGTTTGCCGCAATTATAGCAGTACGGTTTGCCGATGCGAGCGAAAAGCAATCGCAAATAGTCATAAATTTCGGTAACCGTTCCCACTGTGGAGCGGGGATTTTGGCTGGCTTTTCGTTGCTCGATGGAAATGGCCGGCGATAACCCTTCTATGTAATCCACATCGGGCTTTTCCATCAAACCCAGAAATTGCCGGGCATACGCGGATAACGACTCTACGTAGCGTCTTTGCCCTTCCGCATAAATCGTGTCAAATGCCAGTGACGATTTGCCGGACCCCGAAATGCCGGTGATAACCACCAGCTTATCCCGAGGAATTTCAATATCTATATTTCTTAAATTGTGCTCTCTGGCACCTTTTATGATGATTTTACCTGACATCTTTCTCCTGAAAAATCATAATAAATCCAAACTCACTTTTGCCAAATTCAGTAACCGACCGCGCCGCGGTTCGGACTTCGGGGGTCGCCGGCGCCCAGCTTGAAGCCGGTTTCCGGGTCGATCTGAATGGCCATGGCGCGCCCCTGGGTTCGGTACCAGTTTGTTTGATGCCCCATCTGATTTAACAGCGCAACGGAGTCATTTGAAAAACCCCACTTTTCCAAACGAATGACATCCGGCAACCACTGATGATGAAAGCGCGGCGCGTCCACCGCTTCGAAAACATTCATTTCAAAATCCACCACATTTAAAATCGTTTGCAAAACCGTATTGATGATGGTTCTACCTCCCGGACTGCCCGTAACCAGAAGAGTCTTGTTATCCCTGGCAACGATGGTTGGCGTCATGCTCGAAAGCATGCGTTTTCCGGGCTGGATGAGATTGGGACGGGTACCGATCAAGCCTGTGGAATCGGTGTGCCCGGGCCAGGCGTTAAAATCGCCCATCTCGTTGTTGTATAAAAATCCCAGACCGTCGGCCACGATCTTGGTTCCGTACCATTGCTCTAAGGTGAAGGTGTTCGACACCGCATTGCCGCGAGCGTCCACCACCGAATAATGCGTGGTTTCATCCGATTCATAACTCCAATTGAATCTGTCAGGATCGCTTTTCGAAGCCCGTGTCATGTCGATGCTTTGGCTCAGCTCTCTTGCATATTCCTTTGAAATTAGCTTTTCCACCGGCATCTTTGGGTTGAAATCCGGATCGCCTAGATGCAGGGCGCGTTCGGCGAAGGCACGGCGCATGGCTTCTGCCACCAGATGAATGTAAGCTGCTGAATTGTGTCCGAGTGCGGCCAAATCATAATTCTCTAAAATATTGAGCATAATGGCCAGTGAAACGCCGCCCGAGCTCGGCGGCGGCATGGAAAAGACCGAATAGCCGCGATAGGTGACTTCAATGGGTTTACGGATGACTGCGCGATACGCGGCCAAATCTTCCCGGGTAATGATGCCTCCATTTCTTTGCATATCTCTTTCGATCAGCTCGGCGGTTTTGCCTTTGTAGAAACCGTCGCGGCCTTTTTTTGCGATTCGCTTCAGAGTGGCTGCCAGATCTTTTTGTTTGAAAATTTCGCCAGTCTGATAGGGCGCACCGTCCTCCTTCAAAAAAACTTTTTTTGAGGCGGGGTAGCGCTGAAACAGATCAAATAATCTAGAGAAATCCTGGCTCATGGCATGGGAAACTACAAAGCCTTTTTCGGCCAATTTTATAGCTGGCTTCAGAACTTCTTTCAGAGAAAGAGTACCGTATTTTTCCAGAGCCAGCGTCATTCCAGCCACGGTGCCAGGCACCCCCACGGCTAAATAACCCCGGTGGTTGCTGTTCCGGATGACGTTGCCTTTCTCATTCAAAAACATTTTTTCGTGTGCCGCAATTGGGGCTTTTTCGCGATAGTCCACAGCGGTGGTGACGCCGTCGGCAAATCGGATGACCATGAAGCCGCCGCCGCCGATATTTCCCGCTGCCGGATGCACCACGGCCAGGGCAAAGCCGGTGGCGACGGCGGCATCCACAGCGTTGCCGCCCTTTTTCAAAATTTCCATGCCGACCCGGGAAGCGATTTGCTCAGTAGAAACCACCATGCCGTGTTGGGCATACACCGGCCATTTTTTAGCTGAAAGCGGATTTGAAACAATTAGCGGAATGATCAGCAGCAGGGCATAAAAAACGCATTTTTTTCTTCCTGTACTCATTTCCCCTCCAGAAGTTTATTTGTCGAATTACATTTCGGTCATCAAACTGTGAAATCAAATATATAAAATTGCCAGGAGTTTTAAAAGCAATTTTTAGAGTTTTATGGATCTTACCTTTTTTTGCTGGTTTGGTTTTTGGATTGATCGTAAGTACCTGTTCAACCGCCCCTCCCGCAATTGCTGGAGCTTTTTTGAGATTGAAAATTATTTAACCAAACAAATAAGAGCTAAATAGCAAACCAAATCCCAACGGGATGACAAAACAGGCTTAACAGTAACGATCATAAAGTAAAAAAATCTTATTGTTATTCTTTTCTACTTTTTTATATTCAGGACAAACGCAGCGAGTGGCATTTTTATTCAAATAAATTACAGCGATTTTGTTGATTAATTTTAAGTGTGATCGAAAATCTGGTTCATGACAAATTTAAAAACTTGAACACAATGAAAATTTTGGGAGGACCTGCTTATGAAAACACTCATTAGACTCGTCGTACTTCTTACCGCCGCCACTTTGCTGGCGCAACCCCATCCAACTTTTGAGCAATTTTTCGTGAACAAAACCTTACGGGTGGATTATTTTCACACGGGCACCGCCACCCGAGAATTCATCAGTTTAGACCGAGTCTATGAGCAGGGCGTCTGGGCTGGCAGCCAGAAAAATCTAATCGACGTTTTGAATTTAGGCAAATACCTGGTGAAAGTTTTTGATTTAGCCACCAATCAGCTCATTTATTCGCGCGGCTTTGCCAGCATTTACGGCGAATGGGAAACCACGGGTGAAGCACAGAATGAAATTTTTCGCACTTTTCACGAAAGCGTGCTGCTGCCCTTTCCGCGAAAACCGGTGCAAGTGGTGCTGGCAAAACGCGATAAATGGATGCACTTTCAGGACATCTTTTCAACTGTCATCGATCCCGTTTCGCGTTTTGTAAATCGTGAACAACCCGCCTCAAAATTCAAGGTCATGACGCTGCTTGAAAACGGCCCGCCGCACGAAAAAGTCGATTTTCTTTTACTGGGCGATGGTTATTCCACCGACGATTTAAACCAATTTCGCCAGGATGCCGAACGCTGGAAAAAAGTGATCCTGAGCACCTCGCCATTTAAAGAGCGTGCCGGCAGTTTGAATATCCGCGCCATCGAAGTGATTTCAAAAGATTCTGGCATTGACGAACCCCGAAAAAACATCTGGAAAAATACCGCGCTCGGCGCCTCGTACAATTCCTTCGATTCTCCGCGCTATGTTCTGAGTTTTGAAAATCGCGCTATTCGCGATATCGCTGCCGCCGCGCCTTATGATTTCATTTATATTCTGGTGAACTCCGACCGCTACGGAGGCGGCGGCATCTACAATCTTTACGCCACCGGCATGAATCACGGGGAAAACCCGAGCTTTGACTGGCATGTGGAATACATGTTTACGCATGAATTCGGGCATTCGTTCGCTGGGCTCGGCGATGAATATTACACCAGCTCCACGGCCTATCTGGATTTTTATCCTGCCGGTGTGGAGCCGGTGGCCCCCAACGTAACCGCGTTGCTGGACGCCAGTCAGATCAAATGGAAATCGTTTGTCAAAAAAAACACGCCGCTGCCCACGCCCTGGCCCAAAGCGCATTTCGACAGCCTGGAAGCCATCCGCGCCACCTGGGATCGCAGCAAAAAAGGCTATTACGAAAAGTGGGACCAATTGCGGGAACAGCAAGTGAAAGCGTTTAAAACCTCAAAATACGACGGTCAGGTGGGCGCTTTTGAAGGGGCCGGCTACAGCTCAAAAGGGTTGTTTCGGCCGGCGATGGATTGCCGCATGTTTTCGCGCAGCCTGGCGCCTTTCGATCCGGTCTGCCAGGCAGCCATTGTACGGGTGATTGAATTTTATTCCGAGTAGGTTGCGCGTTTTCATCGAATCAGAGCTCCATCGTCCCTTCGAAAAACTTTACCGCGCGCCCGGCGATGGTGACCCGTTCACCCCGGTCTTCGCAAAACAGCTCGCCGCCGCGGGTTGATAATTGCCGGGCGTACAAACTTTTCTTAGAAAGCTCCTGCGACCAGTACGGAATCAGGGAGCAGTGGATGGAGCCGGTGACCGGATCTTCATCGATGCCGTAATTTGGTGCAAAAAACCGCGAAACAAAATCAGAATTCGCGCCCGGTGCCGTCACGATGACGCCGCGTTTGCCCAGCTTTTTAAACGGCAGTAAATCGGGTTGCAGCTCCTGCACAGCCTGTTCATTTTGCAGCACCACAAAGTAATCTTCTGCCGTCAGAACTCGAACGGGCTCGGTTCCCAGTCCCGCCAGCAGCGGCTCTGGTGCGTCGCAGGCAGACGGTGGTTGCGCAGGAAAATCCATGGACAGCAGGTCGTCTGTTCGTTGGACTATCAGCTTACCGCTGCGGGTTTCAAATACCGCACGCTCTTTTTCGGGCTCTAGATAATTGAAAATCACAAACGCCGAAGCCAGGGTGGCGTGCCCGCACAAATCCACTTCTGCCACCGGCGTGAACCACCGCAAGTCGTAGCCCTCCCCTTCTGCTACAAAAAAGGCCGTTTCCGACAAATTGTTTTCCGTGGCGATGGCTTGCATGAGCGATTCCTCTAACCAGGCGTTTAAAGGACAAACCGCGGCCGGGTTGCCCGCAAACAGCCGACTGGTGAAAGCGTCGATTTGGTAGATGGGAATTTGCATTTTCCAACGGTTCTGAATTAATTTTATTTGTAGTGGATACTTCTGATGCGAGGGGACGGTCCAATAAGATAAAAGTCTCCTTTAGATCCCAAGCAAAGAACGGCCATTTTCTGCTCCACTCTGGAAATTCTTTATCGCTGCGCTCCTCAAAATGACAATAAAAGACTACTTTTGGGACAGCCGCTCGACGGCATTATGGAAGGACCTTTTTCATTTGCAACATCCACTACATCAAACAAGATGCTACCATCCAGCCTCTGCCCTCCGGTGAATCGGAGTCACGTTCAGACCCGATCTCAAACCTCCAGCACCAGATTAAAAACGGATGAATCGATTTCCACAATGTGGCGGACTTTTTCGTGCACACGGATGTAAATTCGGTCGCCATGCTGAGAAAGCTTTTTTAGCAATCGGTTCAAATGTTTCAATTGCGTTTCGTGCAGCTCATCAATGTGTAGCGTGATAGAAGAAGCCGTGTCTTCCAGCACCTGTTCGATGTGTCGGGTGACGCGCACAAAAAACTCCCGGTCTAACCAGCCTTTCAAAGAGAAAGAGAGATCAGCGGCTTTGTTTTTTACCTGGCTAAAAGACACTTCCAAAGCACCATGCTTCACATAGCGCTGAAACGTACTTTCGATGATTTTGAGATAGTTGTGCGCCAGATGATTCACTTTTTCAAATTCTTGCACAAAATGACGATCGACGTAATCCCGCATGGCGAGGCCCACAATCCAATCCTGAATCACCAGCGGAATCAATCTGGGCGAGGTGAACGGTATCGTGCGTACGAAGTGGAACCAGCGCGGGAAGCCTCCCGGCAGCAATCCTTTCACCAAAAAATTACGCAAAATTTTAAGTTGAACAGACAGTTTATCGCCACTGGACAAAACCGGATTTTTAATATAGCGTATTTTGTTTTTGATTCTATTGGCGATGTTGCGTTGGTTCAGCAAACGAAAATGCAGTTGCTGATATCCGTTCACCAATTCCTCATATTTCATTTTTTGGGGGATGAAATTAGTCCCCAACTTGGTATTGTCGGACTCGTTCGTGTCTTCAATTAAACGACCCTCTTTTTTGAGGCGTTCATACAGCGGGGTTTTGGGCAAAGCAGTCAGCAAGCCAATCATGGCGGATTGAATGCCAGACCGGGTAACAAATTGATATTGCTTTTCAAAGGTTTCGGTAGTGTCGTTATCGAAACCTACAATAAAACCGGCGAGAATTTCAATTCCATGAGTGTAAATCTTGCGAACCGAGGACAGAATATCCTGGCGGGTATTCTGGAATTTTTTGGTTTCCTTCAAACTCTCCTCATCCGTCGATTCGATGCCCACGAAGACCCAGGCAAAATTGGCCTGTCGAAACAGCGACAGCAGCTCATCATCCTGCGCCAGATTTAGCGAAACTTCGGTACCAAACCGAAAACGATAATGATGATTCGTTTGGTAGTCGCGCAAAAACCGCATCAAATTTTTTGCCCGAGGTTTGTCGCCGATGAGATTGTCGTCCACGAAAAACGAAGTTTTTACGTTGAGTTTTCTGAGCAGATCCAATTCCTGACCGACTTGTGCCAGCGATTTTGTGCGCGGCCTGCGACCAAACATGACGATGATGTCACAAAACTCACAACGAAATGGGCAGCCGCGGGAGTACTGTAAACTGACCGCTTTATAATTGTGCAATTTGAGCAGATCGAAACGCGGTACCGGCGAATCGCTCAAATCGACGGTACCGGTTTCCTGGTACAATTTTTTAACTTGATTCAATTCAAAATCCCGGCAAAATTCTTTCCAGATGTATTCGGCTTCTCCGGCGATCACCACGTCAGCTAACTTGTCATATTTTTCCGGGCACAAAGAAGCATAGCTGCCCCCAGCCACCACAAAGTATCCTTTGTTTTTAAAAAATGCCAGCAGCTCCACCTGACGCTGATATTGTACGCCCATGCCACAGATACCGATGATGTCAGCTTCGGGTTGTAAAGGAATCGACTCAATATTTTCATCTATGATTTCCACCTGCCATTCTTCGGGACAAAGGGCAGCCAGCGTGGCCAAACCCAGCGGCGGATTGACCGTACGTTTATTCGGTAGAATGTTTTCAATGGCCCATTTAAAACTCCAGAAGCTTTCAGGAAATTTTGGATTGATGAGTAGCAACCGCATGGCTTCGGTCTCCTTGCTTAAAAGGTAATTTAATTGAATCGACTAAATTAAAACAGTGAAGGGTCAAGTGCTCGCGATTCGGTTTTTTGGGCACTTATTCGCTTCCGTATCCAGCTTTTTTTGAATATCACATAAATCAGACGAGCGGAGCACGAACAATTTTGAGGTGCGAAGAATTTAGTAAAATGACTTAATCACTTCGCTCATGTAAGACAAGATTTGATTGGATAAAAGCGTCATGTAAAAGAACACTGTGTACTTCAGCAAAAACGTAGAACGTAGTATAAGCAAAAACAAATTAAAAAACAAGCAAATTCATCGATGTGACAAAAAAATTGGCGCCTGCCAAATAGCAGGTATGTTATACGTCAAACGCAGCGAACGCAGCACGCGCCTCTGTCACAAAAGCCTTGACCAGCACCGGATCCTTACGGCCAGCGCCATCTTCCAAACCTGTGTGAGCGTCCACACCGGCGGGTTGAACCTGCTGAATCGCCCGGCCGACGTTTTGCGGATTCAGCCCGCCGGCAAGAATGACCGGGCGCGGCGATTGTACAACTATTTTTCGGCTGATTTGCCAGTCGTGAACTCTACCCGTGGCCCCACAGGCACCGGTGCCCGCATCAAAAGTGTCCGTGATAAAGGCGTCCACCAAAAGCGTAAACTCCCCGATCAACGAGAATACCGGCTCTTCTCCCCCGACGATGAGGCTCTTGATCAAAAATAGCTCGGAATAGAATTTTCTCAGTTTCTCAAGTTCCTGGCGTGCGATTTTTCCGTGAAGCTGCACTTTGGACAGACCTAATTTCTGGCAGAGCTGAACAATTTCATCGGCACTGTTTAGATAGGTAATCACCACAGCACGATCTTTAAGATGGAAAAGTCGTATTATTTCAGCCGCGTCCGCTTCCGTCAAATCTTCCTGGTGATGCGCGAGCCGAAATGGGAAACCAAGCCAGTCCACCCCAGTCGCAAGCAGCATTTCAGCTTCCGCCGCATCCTGTACTCCCGCCACCTGAATGAGGTTCGATTTCATTTCACCCATAATTTCACTTTTAGATTACACGGGTTGTTTTTCATAAAAAGTCACGACCATTTGTCAATTCGATAATGGAACCTTTTTCCCAAAAAAATTGCCGGATTCAAAATAAATATCGATAGTAAGAGACCGCTTGATTTCTTGAATGGACTCCAAACGATCAATTGGAAGAATGAATAAGCAACTGTTCAGATTTAATTAAGGCTTCCTCGCCCTTTTCCTTTTCACCGATATTGATGTAAGCCACACCGAGATTGCGCCACAGGTTCGGTGAATCGGGTCGTAGCTCCAACACTTTTTCAAGATAAGGGATAGCGCGAGAATAATTTAAAATGGCCTGATCTTTTATATTTCGTATTTCTGCGGGGCTTTTCGATTGTACCGCCGGTTGCTTTAACTTTTTTCGTAAATTTTCTGCCAGACCCAAATAAGCGTTGCCGATATTTGAAATCGCGCTAAAATCATCGGAATTGAGCTCGAGTACCCTTTCAAAGAGCTCGATGGCTCGTGAAAACTGATTTTTCTTGAATAGATGGACACCATAAATAAAAATCAAATCTCTATCCAGCGGGTTGGCGGCAACGGCTCTTTGATATACTTTCTCAGATTTTTCGGATTCCCCCAGCGCATCATACGACAAAGCTAAATTGGCTAAAGCGTCGCGGTGATCGGGCTCCAGGGTCAATACTTTTTCCAGGATGATGATGGCTTCGGGATATTTATTCTGGCTGTAGTACAAATTTCCCATGGAAATCAACAAATTCAAATCTTTGGGCGACTTTTGCAGCAACAGTTTGTAAACCGTAAGCGCTTTATCAGTTTGATTGGTTTGAAGAAAAATTAATGCGAGCTTTTTGTGGGCTTCGTGTTTAGTGCTGTCGATGACCATGGCATCGGTTAACAAAGCTTCCGCCTGATCATAATCTTTTCTTTCCAGCGCGATGATGCCAGCGTTGTATTTTTCGATCCAGTACCGTTCCCTTTCAGCGATAATTTCGTGCAAGAACTTGTCAGAAATCGCAAGCGACAATTGAAATTGCTTGACCATATCAGCAAAGCGCTGATAATGGCCGTAAGTTATACCCAACAAAAAATGAGCTTCCGGATTGTCGGGATAGTTTTCCACAGCCGCTTGCAGTTGTTCCAGGGCATTGGGCCATTCGTTATTTTTTAAATAAATTTTCGCCGAAGTCAGTTCTTTTGGCTGGCAGCCCATTACGCCGGCCCAAATGAGTACGAGACTGAAAACAACGGTAAAACATTTGATTTTTGATTTCGATGGAAGAGGCTTCATTTTGCATGCTTTTTTAAATTAGTATCGAATGGCGGGCGAATCACACCTTCTTCGGTGATTATCGCGGTGATCATTTCGTGCGGGGTGATGTCAAACGCCGGACTGTAAACTTTGGTGTTTGGGGGTGCGGTTCTGCGGCCAAATCCTTCGGTGATTTCCTCTGCAGCTCTCTCTTCGATGGGAATTTGGGAGCCGTTTTCAATATCGAAATCGATGGTTGAATAGGGCGCGGCCACATAAAAAGGGACGCCGTGTTTTTCTGCAGAAACCGCTACGCTGTAGGTTCCGATTTTATTCGCCGTGTCGCCGTTGCTAGCGATGCGGTCCGCCCCCAAAATCACGCAGTCGATTTTGTTTTGCTGCATGACAAACGCCGCGGTGCTGTCGGTAATCAAAGTCACATCGATGCCTTCATGCATGAGCTCCCAAACATTTAGACGCGCGCCCTGTAACAACGGCCGGGTTTCATCCGCAAATACGTGCACAGACTTCCCTTCGGCGTGGGCGGTAAAAACCGCTCCCAGAGCGGTGCCGAAATCGGCGGTGGCCAGCGCTCCGGTGTTGCAATGCGTTAAAATGTTGAAGCCATCATGTATCAGCGTAGCGCCGTTTTTGCCCAAACGCCGGCAAATCTCTCGATCCTCCTGCCAGATGGACAGCGCTTCTTTTAACAGGCGGTCTTTGATTTGCGGCACCGTGAGATGCTGATTTTCTTCGCCCACTTTGATCATGCGCGCAATCGCCCAGGACAAATTTACTGCTGTCGGCCGGGTTTTTTTTAGGTAGTCGGCCGTTCGGTGCAGTGCAGTAAAAAAATTCCTTTTGTCTTCACCAGAGAAAGCCCGCACACCCAGAACCACTCCCAGAGCCCCGGCGATGCCGATGGCCGGCGCGCCCCGCACGCGCAGAGACTTTATGGCCTCTGCCAACACTTCTACGTCGTCGATTTCTAAATAAATCAAGTCTTGGGGCAACCTTGTTTGATCGATCATGCGGACTTTGTTTTCGGCCCATTCAATCGTCGTAACCGGCATAGCTCACTCCCTTTATCATTTCGAAAAAAGTATCTGAATTATCAGGACAATTCGAGATTGTGAAAAGGCAAATTAAGGAATTGATCGCACAGAATCAAGGAGGAAAAAGAGCCGATTTCTACTCATTATTCGAACCTGTGAATTCCGGAGATTCTCAAAATGGAAAGGAGCAGAAGCGACCTTCGAATGAATCTGATTTAGAAAATTGAACAATTCAACTAATTTGACCGGTGAATGAAATCGTAAACTTTGAGGTTCTTGTAATCTTTTCCGATCAATATGGTCACCATCAGTTGTGAAGAATTGTCCATTTGAGGAATGATGTTCTTTTTTTCCACCCCTAAAAGTTTGCCCACCGTGGATGCGTTTCGGCAATCAAAAAACATGCGATCAAAAATTATCGTCCGATCTAAATTAAAACCGCCGGGTGAGTTGCCCACATAAACCACATCGATATGATTGTCCCTTAAATATTGAGTGAATTCATTTGCTAACCCTTGAACCCCACAGGCGTTTAGCACTTCCGCACTAATGGTTTCGACTTTTTGAGGTGTTTCGGAATTATTGATTGAGGTGGGTTTATCTTCCGAAGAAATAAAATAATTTGAAAAATGAGAAGCGATTAAAACCAAGTTGATCAACCCCATGGCCCAGATTCCGGCAGTCAAGGAGCGTTCTTTCAGGCTTTTGTCTTTGGTTCTTCTACGTGAAGTTCTAGGTTTGGGTTTCGCGCCTCGCCATGTATCCTGACGCAATTTGCGTCTTCTTTTTGCCATCCGCCTCCTTATAAAAATGACCGAGATGAATTCAAACCTCGGTCATAATTTTTGTTCTACAAAATTCTACACGCGTTATGCTTAATTTTCTTTTTCTTCTTTTTTGAACCAGTCAGTGCGGTGATACAAACGATTATTGTAGGAAGAATAATTGGAACGCGGGTATTGACTGAATTCGATTTGCATTTTGAATTTATCAGACGGTTTATATTCAAGGCCAGCGCCGGAAATGAAGAATTGATTTTGCTGCAAACTGTTTTGGCCCCAATTGCCCAGCGGCTGATGCGCAAATCCAAATTGTAAATACATGGAAATGGGATTTGAAAGCTGGTATTTCATGGTGTTCAGATAAAGCCCTTGATTATAACTTTGTCCTCCAAATGAAGTAAACATGAGCGAATAGCTGTGACTCATGGAAAATTTATTGGGGTCCAGCCCGATCAAGCCAATAATCGTTTGTACTTTTGTGGGCTGTGTCAATGCCTGCGACATATTAATTTTGGTGTCTTTTTTTAACTGAGCAAAGGCTTGAGCTGAAACCATCATCGCGAGTAACGCGAAGCAGACAATAATTTTTTTATACATTTTGTACACCTCGGCAACGATTTACACAATTTCTGTATGTTACCTTTTAATGAAAATTTTGTTCCTGATTCTTTTTTTTGAGTGTTTGAACGAAAATTCGAAAATGAGCGATAACAAATCTCTCATGCGAAGGCGCCTTTCGACAAAGCTCAGTACAGGCCCCGCCGAGTTAAGCAGGAATTCACCCTCGGCCTAAAAGTGTTCGGGTAAAAGAGGGACCGTTTTCGACCAGACACTATTATTTAAGAATTTTAACCGATAAAATCAATAGATTTTTTCATTCATTCGACATTTGTTTGTTTACAAATAAAGATAACGGCAACTACCAACATTTCTAATTCGCAATTCAGGATGGGTCATCACAACGAATTCCACTCTAAAGGGCGGATTCTCCAAAAGAGAGCACGATATCAATTCTTCGGTTTTGAGCCCGGCCCTGGTTGGTATCGTTGCTGGCAATGGGTCGGGTTTCACCGTAACCAATCGCCGTGACATGACTCTCGTCCATTCCCATATTAGCCAGGATATATTGTTTAACCGCCAACGCTCTTTCGTAAGACAAATTTTCGTTAAACCGATCATCGCCCACCGAATCCGTGTGCCCTTCGATGGTAATGCTCGAATTGGGAAATTTACGAATGGCGCGCTGCACAGTCGTCAATAAACTAAACACTTCGGGCTCGATAGTCGATTTGCCTGAGGGAAAAGTCAACCCGATTAATCGAAGAATGATGTTGTTTCCCTGCCGCAGTACAATCGCTTCACCAGGAGCAAACATGGTTTCCAACGATTTAATTTTCTCTTCTCTTTGTCGTTTCATTTCCAGCTTATATTGCTTTTCTTGCAGTTCTGCTTGCAACCCCTGCTCTTTTTCTTTGTACTTTTGCAGCTCAACTTGCAGCCGTTGAATTTCAGCAGACTTTTCCTCATTTTCTGCTATCAACGATTTCTTTTCTTGCTGCAAATTCTGGCCGATTTTATAAATTTGCTTCAGGGGTTTGTCCATGCCTTCATCGAAATGGGGCCTGAATCCCAATTCCTTGGCGATATTTTCAATCAATATTTCCCGGCTGATAATGAAATTTTCCCATTCCGCGGGATTCTTTTTTAAGCGTTTGATTTCTCTGGTGAGATAAATTGCGTGTTTCGTTTCAATCTCAGCCAGCTCGGCCTTTTCTTTGGCACTGCTCTCGGAACGGCGATTGCTGTTTAAAATAGCCTCCGCCTGGTTCAGATACTTTCGGGCATTCGCATAAGTTATGGGAGTGTATTTGATGGCCTCTTCTTTATCGGCTTCTTCCATTAAATTGCGCACGGTACCGATGATGCTCACTTTAATCGCCATTAATTCCGCATTTCGATAAAGGTTGTTCAATTCCGGCACTTTTTTCTTGGCATTTTTCACGTCCCCTCTTTCTAACTTTTTTGTAGCGGACAAAAACTCACTCTCGGCCTTTTCGTAGGGCACCTGAGCAAATTCGGGAGCGTTTGCCTTCAAAGCATCCTCACGGGCTTTTAAGGTAGTTTGAAAAGTCACCAGACCTAATTTCGTCACTTCCAGACACTGACCAAGCTTAACCTGAACGTCAGCTAACTTTTTCTCAATTTTCTTAAGCGGTTTGCCTTTATTAAAATCTTCCAACGCCTCATTATACTTATTCATGGCGTTTTTGAAATTGTTGGGAGATAGAATGTTAGCTTGCTCCGATTTTGCCTGCACCAACATTTTATCGGTCTCATTAAAAAGGGTCTGCTTAATTTCTTCGTTTTGTGCTAGTAGATCACTAGGGGGCAAGGACTGCCAGAATGAAACCAATGTCAAGGTAAGTACCGCCAAATTTTTAATTTTATTCATCATGCACCTCGATTCTTTGATTTTTAACCCGGCATTGAAAATTATAAAATTCACTTAATTGTAAATATTTTTTAAAGATTTGTCAAGCAGAAATCGGTTTTAAAAGGTTCTGATTCGATTATTGAACCTAAAAAGTTCTCTTTTTTAACAAGAATTTATCGTCATTATGCTGGATTTATAAACTATAATTCAGAAGCAATGCTTTCATGTTATGAAACGACAATGCTATTTAACTGTCTTTATAGACAAAGGTTCATTCTGCTGAGCTTCAACAAGCGATTTCAGTAAAACAAAATGAACCAGAAAGAAATTTTTGAATCACGGAACCATTTTACGATTAATCTGTGAAATATTTATTGCGATAAATTCTTGTGATGCAAGATTTAAGCTTGACTTTCATGTATTTTTCAGTTAATTTAAAAGTTCTTCTATAAACAAAATTAAGGTGATACATCATGGACGAAGAATATTTAAAACAACAAATTATTGAGTGCGGCAATTTACCGGAGCACATCGCGATTATCATGGATGGTAATGGCAGATGGGCTCGCAAACAGGCGCTGTCACGTGTAGCCGGCCACCATGAAGGAATAAACTCCGTACGTGAAATCGTTAAAGCAAGCGGTGAATTAAATATCAAGTATTTAACTTTATATACTTTTTCAACAGAAAACTGGAAGCGACCGCGTGGTGAAGTAACCGCGCTTATGCGCTTACTTCTTAAAACCATACGCTCAGAAGTAGAAGAACTTAAAAAAAATAACGTTCGATTGATGACTATCGGTAAACTCGCGGATCTACCTTTACCCGCAAGAAAAGGTATGCAAAGCGCCATCGAATCATTAAAAAACAATACCGGTTTAACCTTGAATTTAGCGCTCAGTTACAGCAGTCGTAAAGAAATTACCGAGGCAGTGAAAAGCATCGCCACTAAAGTACAAACGGGTGAAATTCAACCGCAAGAAATAGACGAAAAAACGATTTCGCAACACCTTTATACAGTTTCGATTCCCGATCCGGATCTGCTCATCAGAACCAGCGGCGAGCTGCGAGTGAGCAATTTTTTATTGTGGCAATTAGCCTACACAGAAATTTACGTCACCGATGTTTTTTGGCCCGATTTTAGAAGATTGGAATTTTTTAAAGCCATTAGAGCCTATCAAAAAAGAGAGCGGCGATTCGGGCTGGTTAGTGATCAATTACAAAAACACGAATCTGTTTTACAATCTGTTTAAACTATGTTCCGAAAGTTTTTAATTACTACGACCATCGGACTGTTATTTTTTGCTTTCATCGCATATAACGGTTGGCATCTGCTTAAGATAAACACCGGCATCAAGCATGCGTTGATCGCTAAATTGAAGCAAACCTTCGGAGAAGAATGCAGTGTTGAGGAATTATCTTTAGGCCTGGGTTCAGTTAACCTTAAAAGAGTAAAGCTGGCTTTTCACAATTCACCGTATGAAGTTTTGGTGGAAGAATTAAGATTAGGCTACAGTCTGCAAAGCCTGCTCAAAGGCCGAGGGGAATTGGAAAAGACCGCGGAAGAAATTACGCTGTACAGACCGCTTTTCACTCTGTTATACAATCCAGAAAAACACTCTGAAACCAATGTAGATCTTTCTCTGCAGTTGACTTCGGAAACGGAAAAGCTTTACCGCGCGATTATCAAGGAATATGACTTCATTAAAAAGATCACCATTTCCGAAGGCGAGATCGATATTTTCAATTCTAATTCTGAAGAGAACATTCGCATTGCCAAGCAAATCAACGGATGGGCTTACACCGATGACAATCATAAAGTCTGGCTGCGATTAGCCGGCCATATTTTTGAATCGGATGAATATAACATGGTGCTGTACGGTCAGATGGATTTGAACAGAGGCGGCGTGGACTTCATAAATGTCGATTTACATGATTACAAATTGACCAATGCCATCCATTTTCTAATTCCAGATTATTTCGATGTGCTCGATGGTAAAGTCAACGGACATTTAATCGTGACCGAACGACTGACACCCACGCGTGGGTTCAATATCGAAGGGAACATCAGTTTAAGCAACGGGCAGCTAAAACTCAATTCAAAAAATACTCGCATCGATATCGATAACATCACAATTGATGCCGAAGTGAAGGATTGGAATCTGGAAATCAAAAACGCTTCGCAAATTGTAAACGGTTCCCCAACCACCCTGAGCGGCAAAATCATGAACCTGATAGATCCACGCTTTGATCTGCGACTGGCCTCCCAAAGATTGGATATCGATCAATTCCTGACGCGCTTTCTGAACAAACGGCCATTTCAATTTTCAGGAATTTCCCGCTTAAATTTGTCCATTTCAGAAGCCATGTCGGCCCCCAAAATCGCCGGCAGCTTGAATGCCGACAGTGTCTGGTTCTATGATAAAAATATCAACGACATTACCGTCGATGTCAATTTCGCCAATTCCAAACTGAATTTCCCGCTCATTTCAGGAAACGTGGACAGCGCAAAATTTACTGGTCTCGGCAACATCGATTTTAATTCTGCTGACAAATTAATCGATTTCAAACTCAACATAACCGGGGATTTTACCAACGATTTGCACAAGATCGGTTTGAGCTCAGCCGATAGCTGTTATGGTGAATCGGAAATCATTGTACTGGGGCCTTTGAGCGCACCAGTTAGCCGGGGCAATTTTGGTTTGACTTTTGTCCGACATAAAGCGCCCTCTTTAGCCTTACAAGGAACTTTCATTTACAACCAGCAGCGTTTAGCGCTCAACGCAGGTTCTGATGACGGCGAATTCCATCTCACCATTTCAGCCGACGACGTTTTCAATTCTCCTCAGTTCAGCCTGCAGGCAACCAAATTTGAAAAGCTGTTCATCTTCGTCAACAATCCCATTTTAAATTTTATCCGCAAGCGATACAGCCTGAATTTATTTGCAGAAAATTCGTCCTCAAATCCCTTTTTCGCCATCGATGGTTACAGACAGGATAATTATGAAAATTTATTTCACATTGAAACCGACACCCTTTCCAAACACTCTGAAAATTGGGTATTGGGCGATATCCTGCTTTACCCAAATTCGGAGAAAAATATCAAAGGTGAATTTGAATTAGTTTATTCAGGCAAGGAAGTTCAATTAAAAAATTTGTATCTGGGTCAATGGTTAAAAGGCAATCTGAATATCTCAAAAAACAACTACACCCCCCGAAACGGACGGTTAGCTATATCGGGATTGGATCTCTCCCTCCTGTTTGATTTGTTAGGAGGAGAAGCTGAAAAATATGAAGGCAATTTATACGGCCGAATCAACGTAAACGACGATTCTGGAAGCACGCAATATCTGGGTAATTTCTGGTTAATGGACGGTTTTATTCGAAAGGTCGGTCCTTACAAATCCGAATTGGATTTTGTAGCAGACAACAACAATATAATCATCAAAAAATTGAGCGTCGATCGAGCAGAGTCCGCCAACATTTTGGCAGAAGGGCATTATGATTTCGAAAGCAAGAAAATAAAAGGTACCGTTGCCGGAACCAATCTCGACGTAAGTCAGATTGTGAAAATTCTTACCGGCTCCGAAGGCCATGTTCGTGGAAAAGCCATGGTTCAAATTTCATTCGATGGAATACTGCCAGAGGTTCCCATTTTCGGAGACATCCAGATTCACAACGCTGGCATTCTCATGTTTGATTTCGATGAAATCATTTGGGATTTTGGCACGTCCAATCAACCCAATGGCTCCTTTTTTTCCAGAAATGTTCTGAATATCGGGCATACCGTTTTCACTCGGGACGGCGCTTTTAGGATGGAAGGAAGCGGTCAGCTACCTTTGAGAAATCAGCCGCTGTTAAATGTAGAAATGTCCGGCGATGGCAATTTTCTGGTGCTGCTTTCCGACATGCAAAAATTTTTCGAAGAAACCCGCAGTAACGGTCATTTAGACCTCCGATTAAGCGGACACTACAAAACCCCAAATTTTTCGGGTAGTAAACTCACCCTGAACAACGGTGCCTTAAAGCTCACTTCTGTCATCAATCGCGTGGAGAACTTGGCAGCAGACCTGGAGGTGCTGCCCGATGATTATTTATTACATATCAAAACACTAAAGGGCACTATCAAGGGAGAGTCTGTATCCATCACAAACACCAATGTCATGGAAGGGCTAAATCACGGAGTTTATGAGCCTCTCCGCATAGGTGGAAACGACTTAAATCTGGGGGCATTAATCATTCAGACTTCAAGGCGCGGCATTCCACTCAACATACCAGGATTGATGGAAACTGGCGAGATTGGCTGGTATTCTTTTTCCGGTCGCTCACCTGGGGAGCAATTTTTTATCGCAGGCCCCTGGCTGCGTCCCAATATTCGCGGAGAAATCCGCGTTCAGGATGCGAATTTAATGTTCCCGTTTGATGAAGGGGCCAACGATGGCAATGAAATCGTTTTGAACATCCTGAACAACATCAACTGGGATGTACGAGCGCTCTCATCCAAAGACACGCGTTACGTCAAAGAGTTCACCACGGGCATTTACGTCAATATGGACATTGATAATGATAATAGTTGGCTTGAATTCAACGGCATCCTCAAAGATTCGACCTTTAAGATTGCCGGCAAAGTCCAATCCACCAGAGGCGAATTTGAATACATCGATCTCAATTTCAGAGTCGAAAAATTCGGAGCAGAGTTTAATCAGACTTCGCTTTTCCCTATCGTTTCCGGCAAAGCCTGGACCGTAGTGAGAGATTCGGCAAATGTCCCCAGTGATGTTTACCTGACGCTTTACTCCGTCGATGACGTCACCAACCAGGAAGTAAAAAAGGGACGCTGGGACAGATTGAACATTAAACTTTCGTCTGAATTTCCCGGCTACAACGAAACGCAAGGAGAGATCATGGCCGCCCTGGGGTATTCGTCGGAAACGGTGGACGAAAAGGCTAAGAAAGCCGTGGGATACAGCACCGACAAGCTGATCTTTCGGCCACTCATGCGGCCTTTGGAAAGAGAGCTGGAACGAAAATTAGGCCTGGATGTGGTGCGATTCAGTTATGCCATTACGCGGAATTTTCTCGACGCCAATTTTAACAATGAAGAATTAAGTTCTTCTTTAGCTCTTCTGAGAAGCAGTCGATTGGTATTAGGAAAGTATCTCACCGATGACATCTATTTTCTCTACAGTGGCGAACTGAAAGCCGGTATCGATTATCAGTTTCAGGATAAAGGGGTTGGGTTGCAACATATCCTGGGTCTTGAATATCGATTAAATTCGGGCTTGCTGCTGCAAATGGAGTATGATTATAATTCGCTCTTAGAGACTCGTAAAGATGACAAGAAAATCTGGCTAAGACATTCATTTCCATTTTAGCCGCAAAATAAAATGAACTTTTGCAAGCCTTTCAAGGTAAGTAGGTTTGTTAAATCCAAAAACAGTACTCTACAATAGTAAGTGTTGTAAAATTGCTTGGGAGCAGTTCGATGTTGAATTCATTTAGAAGTAAAATACTGTTACTGGTGATATTAATTTTTGCTGTCAATACACCCAACTCTATTTCACAAATATCAGCCAGAAAAACCTTAAAATTGATCAGTTTATCCGTTCAAGGGAACACCACTGCCGATGCCAATTTCATTAAATTAAATTCTGGATTGGCCGTTAACGAGCAAATTTCGGGAGAAGATATCCAGAAGGCCATTAAACAGCTCTGGAGTTTGAATATGTTTTCAGATATTCAAATCACTCTGGACAAAGAAGTCGGTCAGTCGGTTTATTTGACCATTCACGTAAAAGAATATCCCCGACTGGAAAAAATCGAGTTAGAAGGCAATAAAAAGATAAAAAAGAAGGATCTGCAGAAAGAGCTGAATTTCTACAAAGGCCAGTTAATCGGTCCCCAAGAGATCAAAAAAGCCCAGAGAAAAGTTAAAAAATTATATGAAGGGAAAGGCTATCTTTTATCCAAAGTCGAGCCCAAAGTTCGAGATAGCGAGACCGACGGTAAAATCATTCTGCGACTGAAAATTAAAGAAGGCAACAAAGTTAAAATTGAAGGCATCACATTTGAAGGCAATAAATCCTTTAAAGACAAAAAACTGCGTAAACAATTCAAAGACACCAAAGAAAATGGATTTTTATTTTTTGGCGGCGGCGATTTCGACCGGGACAAATATCAGGAAGATTTGAAAAATCTGGTGAAATTCTATCGCAAAGAGGGATTTCGAGATGCCGAAGTGGTGAAGGATTCCATTTTTTATGGCCCTGAAAAAAAAGACATGTTCATCAAAGTGTGGGTCCATGAAGGCACAAGATATTACTTTGGCGATATTAGCTGGGAAGGCAACGAGCTCTACACCGATGATCAGCTCAAGAGTATTCTGGATTTTCAACGCGGGGATGTTTATAACAGAGAAAAAATTGACAAAGCCGTTTTCGAACGCATTGGCAGTCTTTATTACGACGCCGGTTACATTTATGCCTCCATCACTCCGCAGGAAAATCCGGTCTCCTTGGATACGGTCAACATTCACTTTAGAGTTATCGAAGGCAATGCCGTAAAAATCAACAAAATTTATATCGCCGGCAACACCAAAACCAAAGAAAAAGTCATCCGGCGTGAACTGAGAATCCGACCCGGAGACACCTTCAGTCGTGAAGCGCTCATACGCAGCCAGCGGGATATTTTTATCTTAAATTATTTTGCAGATGTCAAACCCGATGTACAACCGATCAGCGAAGATTTGGTGGATATCCTGCTGGAAGTGGAAGAAAAATCCACCGACACCGCCAACATGTCGGCCGGTTTTAGTGAGCGAGATAAATTGATCGGCAGCATTGGGGTAACCATGAACAATTTTTTCGGTAACGGTCAAATCCTCAGTTTCGACTGGAATTTTGGTCGCGCCTTCCGATCGTTTCAAATTAGTTTTACCGAACCCTGGTTCCGGGACACACCCACTTTGGTCGGAATCAGTTTGTTTGACACCAAAAGAGACCGGCGCTTCACCGGCTACGATCAGCGAAGTCAGGGCGGTACCGTGCGTTTGGGCCGGCGAATGCGATGGCCCGACAACTTTTTCCGAACCGACTGGATTTATCGCATCGACCGTACAGACCTCTCTAACTTTAGCGAACGTATCAAAGAATTCAATCCCAGCGGCATTGTGACACAAAAATGGCCGCTGACCACCAGCAGTATTACCCAAATCATCACGCGCAACAGTTTGGACCGCCCTGAATTCCCGACCATGGGTTCGCGTTTTTCCATTTCAACAGAACTATCCGGCGGCCCCCTGGGAGGAACGGTAAATTTTCATAAACACATTTTACAAAACGAATGGTTTTCGCCCATATTCTTAAACTTCGTTTTATTCAACAGCTTTCAGGCGGGCTACATTGAAGGCTTTGGCAACGACGCCGACAACATTCCATTTCTTGAATTTTTCTTTATGGGTGGAGAAGGACTCTCCCGATCAATCCCATTGCGCGGTTACGACGATCCTTTATCCGGAATTGTCACCGAATCCGGCGGCAAAGTGATGTTCAAGTACAGCACCGAAATTCGATTTCCCATATCACCCAATCCAACCATTTTTGGATTGGTTTTTGCCGAAGCCGGCAACACCTGGGAAAGCCTCAATAAAACTGATTTGTTTGATTTGCGTCGTTCAGTGGGCATCGGCGTGCGCATCTTCATGCCCATGCTCGGCATTTTGGGGTTCGACTATGCCTACGGATTCGACAACATCGATCCGGATACCGGCGCTAAATTTGGTCAGTGGAAACCACATTTTGTATTTGGTAGAAGTTTTTAATTTACTTTTAATTATCCATAATTAAAGGAGGTATGCGTGAAAAGCGTAAGATTAGTTTATTTAATAATTGCTGCTTTACTCTTGACTTTTTCGTCGGGGATCAAATCGGCTATGGCGCAATTAAAAATTGGTTATATCAATTCCAACAAAATTTTAGAAGTGTATCAAGAAGCGATTGATGTGAAAAATAAACTCAAAGAAATCAACACGCAGTGGGAACGCGAAGCGAAAGATATGCAAACAGAAATTCAGGAGAAACAGGAGCAGTTAGAAGCTCAAAGTTTGCTTCTGAGTGAAGAAAAAAAACAGGAAAAAGCACAGGAAATTCAAAACATATATATTCGCTATCAACAATTTTTGAACGAAAAGTGGGGCCAGCAAGGCGAGGCGGTGAAAAAAGAAGTGGAATTGATTCAACCCGTTTACGACAAAATCAACAAAGCCATCAAAAAAATCGGTGAAGCCGAGGGTTATCATTATATTTTCGATGTGGTTGCAGGCAATATCCTTTATGCATCTGAAGATCAACCCGACCTGACCCAAAAGTTGCTTGAAGAATTAAACAAAGGTTTGCCGGCAAAATCCGGCGCCACCGGCAATTGATGGTCTATTGATGGAAAAGTCATTTAGGCGCTGTTCGAAAAAAAGATATCGAATGGCGCCTGATTCCTATCTACCATTAGAGAGGATGAGGGGATAGTCGTGTACATTTCTTGCAGCCATCTTTAAACAATCACGCCAAAAACGAATAGAAAACAACCGTTAATCCCAAAATTGGAGAGCTTCTTCTTCTGGATTTACGCATTTAGTCCCATTATCATTAACCTGTCCTAATTTTATTTATAAATTTTTCCATTTTCTTTCCCTCCGATTCAAGGGGTGCGGATTTCCAGTGCCGCTACTTTTTTAATAAATTCAAAGACATAATTAAAATTTAGTTTACTAAGAAGGAACAAGTTTGTATATTTAAGCTGGTCAAATTGTGAGTTCACCAGAATTATCAAAAAGATTTACGGAGGAAGCATGCAAAATCAACCAGACGCAAAAGAGCCGAATCTGAACAATTCATTAGGATCGACCGGAGAGCTGGACACGACCGCCATTCAAAAAATACTGCCTCACCGATACCCGTTTTTGCTGGTTGACAAAGTCATTGAACTTGAACCCATGAAGCGCGTGGTCGGCATCAAAAACGTCACGCTGAATGAACCCTTTTTCCCGGGGCATTTTCCCGGTCATCCGGTTATGCCTGGGGTACTGATTCTGGAAGCCATGGCCCAGACCGGCGGCCTCATGCTTTTAAGCTCACAGCAAGATACGGCGGATAAATTGGCCTATTTTACCGGCATCGACAAAGTGAAATTCAGAAAACCGGTGCGCCCCGGCGACCAGCTTCGCATGGAAATGGACCTGCTCAAATTTCGTTTGTCCTTATGTAAAATGAGCGGCAAAGCCTTTGTAGGAAACGAGCTGGTGTGTGAAGCTGAACTTTCTGCAGCCATCGTCGATCGCGATTAGAACTCCGCTCAATGAATACCAAACGTTAGTTTATTGCAAACACGAACAGAAAATAGTTGGCGCTTTATTGACAGCGGTTCGGCGAACGCAGCCTTTAATATGGCCGCCGACGTAGTATTGGCAAAAACCGCTCAAAGGTGGCCAGTTTTACGTGTCTATCGCTGGCAACCGTATGCCATTTCAGTGGGGTACAACCAGAGGCCGGAGGAAATCGACCTCGCGAAATGTCAAAAGGACGGAATTGAGGTCGTTAAGAGACCCACTGGTGGACGAGCCATATTTCACGCTCACGAGCTTACTTACTGTGTGGTCATTCCCAAACAGAGCCCATTATTTGCAAATAATTCCATTGAACTGTATAATAAAATAAGCCTCGCCCTGGTTTCGGGCTTACGGCAGATCGGACTGCCGGTGGATTTGCAAAGTAGAATCCATTCGGATCCCGCCTTTGCAAATTACAACCACAAATTTGCCTGTTTTGCGACTTCAGCAAAATATGAAATTCAGTGGCAGGCCCAAAAATTGGTCGGCAGCGCTCAGCGAAGATTTGACTCTGCTGTTCTTCAGCACGGCTCTATTTTGCTTGGGAATGACCATTTGAAAATATTTGAATATTTGTCATCAAACAATAACGGAGAGGCGTTAAAACACCGGGAACAATTGCGAAAGAAAACCGTTTGTATTGAAACTATCCTAAAACAGAAAGTTCGTTACGAATCACTGGTACCCAAATTGCGATGGGGATTTGAAAAATATTTTTGCGTAAATCTTGTTGAAAAACCTTTGAATTCAGATGAACAAAAACAGATCGAATTGATGAAATCGAACTTCATTGATTTCAGGAGGAAGCCATGACAAAAAAATTAACTTTTTTAGTTGTTGTCACTGTGTTCACCGTTTTATCCATAAGCAATGCCCAGGCACAATATTTTAAATTTAAAGATTCAACTACCAGCTTGACCACAGATCAAATTGAGCTGGAAGTCGAGGCCATTCTCAAGTTTTTTGGCTCCATTGTGGGGGGCGGACTTTTTCACACAGCCGATTTGCACAGCGTAGGCGGCGTGGATGTAGGATTGCGTGGCGTGCTGGCCATGGTGCCGGATAAATTTAAGGAAGGCGATTTCGCCAGTCTGCCGGTGTTTTCCGAAGAAGATTTAGTCGGCCTGGCATTTTTACACGGCAGTCTGGGTCTGCCGGGTAATTTCGAAGTGATGGGTCGATTTTTCTACCTGCCCATTGGCAGCAGCGCAAAAATTGATGCGAGCCCGCCGAGAGCGGCCGACAGCCGCGGCGGAGTCACCTTGATCGGCGGCGGTTTAAAATACGGACTTTTGCAAATGCCTGCCCTGCCCAAAATTACGCTCATGGGCGCCTATCACGCTTTGTTCGTCCCTGAAGAATTCGATTTCGGCACGGTGAGTACTTTTAGTTTAAAAGCCGTTGCCAGTCAATCTCTACCGCTGTTAACGCTTTATGTGGGCGGCGGAATAGACATCACCCGACTTACATTGAATGACGAATTTTTAAACGGCAAGAGTTTCACGGAAAATGTCACGCACCTCACAATCGGTGCCAATATGAGTATTCTACCGCTGGTTCACGTAAACGGCTCTTACAACATCAGTGAATTTAACAGCTTTGCTTTGGGAATCGGGATCAGCTTTCGATAATTTTATGGTCGTAGCAATTAAATGAAAAAAGTCAGCATTCTGGGTTCCACCGGTTCAATTGGCACCAATTGCTTGCACGTCATTGAATCGCAATCCCAACAATTTGAAGTTCAATACCTGACGGCCTACCAAAATATTGCCCTCTTGTTTGAGCAGGCGAAAAAATTTCGCCCGAAAGCAGTGGCTATTTTCAAAGAAGAGGCGCATCAGGAATATTTTGATAAATTCAAACAGATCGGGGTTGAAATATATCCGGGATTTGAAGGCATCATCGAGATCAGCCGCAGAGAGGATATCGACGTTCTTGTCAATGCCCTGGTGGGCGCCATCGGTCTGCAACCGACTTTAAATGCCATTCAAAAGAATCGCCGTATCGCCCTGGCAAACAAAGAAACGCTGGTGATCGGCGGGCAGTTTGTTGTGGAAAAAGCACGCAGGTTGGGTGTCGAAATCCTGCCCATCGATAGCGAGCACAGTGCGCTTCTCCAGTGCCTGACCGGCGAAGACGAGAACAGCATTCGCTCCATCATTTTGACCGCATCCGGCGGCCCATTTAGAGACCGTCCGTATGATGATTTCTCCACTGTGACGGTGGAGCAGGCTCTGAACCATCCCAATTGGGAAATGGGCGAGAAAATCACCATCGACTCGGCCACGCTGATGAACAAAGGGTTAGAAGTCATCGAAGCGCACTGGCTGTTCGACTTGGATGTGCGCAAAATCGAAGTGGTAATTCACCCGCAATCGATCATTCACAGCATGGTGGAATTTACGGATGGCGCCATCAAAGCGCAGCTTGGAATCCCGGATATGCGCATCCCTATTCAGTATGCTTTAACCTTCCCCGAAAGATTGCCCATGGATTTACCCCGACTCAATCTTTCACAACTCAAAGAGCTCACATTCGAAAAACCTAATTTAGAAAAATTTTTGTGTCTCAAGCTTTCCTATGAAGCTCTTAAAGCCGGTGGCGCCGCACCGGCCATTTTAAACGCCGCCAATGAAGAAGCCGTGTATTTATTTTTAAAGCGAAAAATTCGTTTTGACCAAATTGCACAAATTGTTGAAGATGCCCTGACCAACTGTTCGTATAATAGCGTAGATAAAGTTGAAGAAATGTTGAATTATGATCAATTCACCAGGGAATATGTCCGAAATAAATATCGTAACTGATTTAGTATAATTTGAGAGGTTTAAATGTTAACCACAGGTTTGTCCTTTATTTTTGTTTTAGGTCTATTAATTTTCGTACACGAATTGGGGCATTTTTTAACTGCCAAACTGGTGGGAATTCGAGTAGAAAGATTTTCTCTGGGATTCCCGCCGCGTATGGTGGGTAAAAAAATCGGCGAAACCGATTATTGCATTTCCTGGCTGCCCCTGGGTGGGTATGTAAAAATGGCCGGCATGGTGGACGAAAGTCTGGATGCCGAAATTACCGGCGAGCCCTGGGAATATCAATCCAAGCCGGTTTGGCAGAGAATCATCGTCATTTCAGCCGGTTCCATCATGAATATTCTCACCGCAATTTTTATCTATTCGATGATATTTTATCACAGCGGTATGGATGTGCCCCTTGGTACCACGGAAGTTGGCGAATTGATGCCAGACAAACCAGCGCAAACCATCGGTCTGCTGCCAGGGGATATCATCACCGCGGTTGATGGACAACCGGTAAGTACCTGGTCAGAGCTGACGCAAATCATTCACAACAAACCAGAAGTTGAGGTAGAAATCGAGTGGTTGCGTGACGACCAAAAGTATGTGAGTAAAGTGACGCCGGAACGGCAGCCCAATAGCCATATTGGTTTGATCGGCATCGCACCGAGGTTTGAACATCAGGAGCTCGGGATGGTAGCGGCCTTCAAGTATGGGTTGAGCCGGTCTTATACCCTGGTAAAACTAGTGGCTTACTCTTTAAAAATGATCGTGGTCGGGAAAGAATCTCTGAAAGACGCCATTGGCGGGCCCATAATTATCGCAAAAATGGCCGGCGAAACCGCGAAAATGGGCATGCAAGCTCTGCTGGCTTTCACAGCATTCATTAGTCTGAATTTAGGTATGTTCAACATGCTACCATTTCCCGTGCTGGATGGCGGACATCTGGTATTTTTACTCATCGAAGGTATTAGAAGAAAGCCGCTGTCCATCAAAACCAAAGTCACGGTTCAAAAAATCGGTATGGCCTTTTTGTTAGCGTTGATGGTTTTCGTTATCTTCAATGATCTGCGCCGAATCTTGTAATGAGATTGCAACGAATCTCACACGTGAAAAAAAATAGCTTAGTTGCTGTTTATTTTGAAGAACCAGCGTTGATTTCTCGCGCTGGTTTTTTATGGGTATTTCTTGACTATTGAGGTAATTTTTACTATCTTTTCCCAACAATTAAGAGGTTTACGAGAGCCGCGCCGGCCACCAGTTTGAACAAAATGAATGGTGGTGCAATTATTTAAACAAGGCATCTCAAACCAGAAACGATAAATTAACCATTTGCGTCGATTTTCGATCGCGTTTTAGGCCGAACAATATCGGTAATTATGTTGAAGATAATTTTAATTAAAACAGGGGAATTGATACTATGATTTTTGCCGAAAGAATGAATCGTTTAGGTACGGAAACCGCCTTTGAAGTCATGGCCAGGGCAAAAGCATTAGAAGCGCAAGGCAAACACATCATCCATTTGCAGATCGGTGAACCCGACTTTACCACACCACAACACATTATCGAAGCCGGTGTGAAAGCATTGCACGAAGGTCAAACACACTATTCTCCCGCGGCCGGCATCATGCCATTGCGAGAAGCGATTGTGGAAGACGTTTACGCGCGACGTGGCGTGCGACCGAAAGTAGAAGAGGTCGTCGTCACTCCCGGAGCCAAACCCATCATGTTCTTTTTAATATTAGCCTGCATTGAAAAAGGCGATGAAGTGATCTATCCTAACCCCGGTTTTCCGATTTATGAGTCGGCGATAAAATTTGTTGGCGGCACGCCGGTGCCGCTGCCTTTGTGGGAAGAAAACGATTTTCGCTTTAACCTAGATGAGCTGCGCAATTTGGTGACCCAGCGCACGCGCCTGATCATCATCAATTCGCCGCAAAACCCCACCGGTGGCATCTTAACTAAAAAAGATGTGGAAGTGGTGGCTGAAATAGCCAAAGAAAAAAATATTTTAGTTTTATCCGACGAAGTGTATAAAAACATCGTTTACGACGGTGTGAATGAAAGCATCTACTCCATTCCGGGTATGAAGGAAAATACCGTTTTACTGGACGGCTTCTCCAAGACGTATGCCATGACTGGCTGGCGGCTGGGATTCGGCGTGATGCCCAAAGAAATCGCCAGAAGAGTGGAACGTTTAATGATCAACTGCAATTCATGCACCGCGACTTTTTCACAGTACGCCGCAATTCAGGCTCTGAAAGGGCCCACCGAAGAAGTGGACGCCATGGTTACCGAATTTAAAAAACGTCGTGAAGTCATCGTAGCCGGATTGAATGACATCCCAGGGATAAGCTGCATCATGCCCAAAGGCGCTTTTTATGTTTTTCCGAATGTGAAAACTATCCACATGAGCTCTCAGGAACTCGAACATTATTTGCTGAACGAAGCGGAAGTGGCCGTTCTTTCCGGAACCGCATTCGGTAAATATGGAGACGGTTATCTAAGGCTTTCGTATGCGAATTCCATCGCGAACATTACAGAGGGGCTGGAGCGAATAAAAAACGCCCTGCAAAAAATTTAACCCCCATTAAAAAACCTTCCGATTTGAGATGAGGAGATGATTTTGCAACCGCAAAAAACAGCGCTTTACGACACGCACGTAAAACTGGGCGCCAAAATGGTGGAGTTCGCCGGTTTTTTAATGCCCGTACAATACAAAGGTATTTTAGAAGAGCATCGCACAGTTCGAAATTCTGTAGGCATTTTTGACGTTTCTCACATGGGTACATTTTTTATTGCAGGCCCAAAGGCGGAGGACTTTTTACAACGACTCACCATAAACGACGTTTCGAGACTGGTACCCAATCGCGCTCAATACACGGGCATGTGTTATGAAAACGGCGGCATGGTGGACGATTTGATCCTGTATTGCTTTGAGGATCGATTTATGGCCATAGTCAACGCGGCCAATCGTGCAAAAGATTTTGAATGGATGAAAAAACATTTAACCGAAGGGGTTGAGCTCTCCGATAGAAGCGACGAATTCAGTCTCTTTGCCGTTCAGGGTCGAAATGCCGAAACCACACTGCAAAAAGTCACAAGCGTGGATCTGTCTCAGATAAAATTTTACTGGTTTCGCGAAGGGAATGTAGCCGGCGTGCCGGCCATTATCGCACGAACCGGCTACACTGGCGAAGACGGTTTTGAAATCGGGGTGAACGTGAAATATTCCGTGGAGGTCTGGAATGCCATTTTACAGGCCGGCGCCGAATTCGGAATCGAGCCCATCGGGCTGGCAGCGCGTGATACGCTGCGTCTGGAAATGAAATACTGTCTTTACGGCAACGATATCGATGAAACCACCAATCCCATCGAAGCCGGCCTGGCCTGGATAACCAAAATCGACAAAGGAGATTTCGTGGGCAGACAAGCCATTCAAAATATCAAGCAAAATGGCGCCAGACGAAAACTCGTGGGTTTTCAGTTAAAAGACCGCGCTTTTCCCCGGCACGGTTATAAAATATTCAAAGATAGCTTGGAGGTGGGCTATGTCACCAGCGGCACTTTTTCACCGAGTCTGGAAAAAGGCATTGGAATCGGCTATATAAACGCACCTTACCATGAGATCGGCATGGCCATCTCCATCGAAATCAGGCAGAAACGGGTGCCTGCCGAAGTCGTAAAAACACCTTTTTACCTGCGACCCTACTAACTTTTGCGGGCTATTGACATCGAGATGATCGACTGGTCTTTATATGCCATTCTCGATAAAGAGTTTGTTCGAAATCGTTCAATCTCAATTCTGACGGAAGAGCTCATCAAAGGCGGGGCCACCGTCGTCCAATTGCGCAATAAATTTTCGCCAGCAAAAGATTATTACGAGGATGCCTTACTGGTAAAAGAAATCACCGGTCAGTTTGACATTCCACTCATCATCAATGACCGTTTAGATATCGCCCTGGCCATCGAGGCGGAAGGTGTGCATTTGGGTCAGAAGGATTTACCCATTCCGGCTGCAAAAAAAATGTTGGGGGACTCGATGATCATCGGGGCTTCGGTGCACAATCTTGCGGAACTCGAACGGTCGGTTTCGGCCGGCGCGGATTACCTGGGGGTCGGGACGATTTATTCTACCCGAACAAAGGATAACCTGTCTGTAGCCGGTGTGGAGATCATCGCAAAGCTGCGTCCGTTAACCCATTTGCCCATGGTGGCAATCGGCGGCATCAAAATCGATAACCTGCAGCCGGTGATTCAGGCCGGAGCAGACGGCGTTGCTGTGATTTCCGCTTTGCTCGATACGGAAGATGTGTATCAGCGTACTAAAGATTTTTCAACAGTCGTTAAACAAGCAAAATCAAAAATTGACAAATAACAAAGATGAGCCATTCATCATGAGTCGCCGGAAAAACAACAGGCAATCCCGACAGGAAGAGATTCTGGGAATTTTGATGATCACATTTGGAATTCTCATTTTAGTGAGTCTGGTTAGCCACCATTCCCATGAAACCCCGGGTCACTTCACGGTTGGCCAAATAGAGAATCAATTGGGCCTGGCGGGGATCTACATTTCGTACTTTCTCATCAAATTTGTCATCGGTTATCCTTCATTTGTATTTCCAGTAATCATTTTGTTGATCGGTTGGAACCTGATGCGCGGGCACCCGCTGAGCAACGCCCTGCGCTGGTCGGCCTACCTGTTTATTTTTGCACTGTACACTTCGATTATCCTAGCCATTCCGGCGGTGGTCTCTTCTGATTTTTCTGAGTTAGGATTCTCCCTCTCGGGACTGGTCGGCGGGCTGATCGCGCAAACCCTTTTTAACTATCTTGGCACAGCCGGCAGCGTGGTGATTTTGTTTGCACTAATTATTGTGACCGTCATCAGTGCCACAAATTACAGCATGTCTGGACTTTTATCTGAGTTAAGCATGCGCTTTGCTTCGAGCTTTGGAGCAATCAGAGCGAATCTTGCCCGGGCTAAAAAACAGCGCAAATTGAAAAAAGCCGCCGCCGAACCTCCCGTTCACAGTGGACAGGACTGGCACTCACCAACCAGAGGTGAGAAAACGGCGCTTACATCGGCCACCAAAGAAATGGCTTCGCCTAAAAAAGAATCGCAATTAGAAATAGAGTTGAACAACCAGAAGCCCTCCACCAGCGCAAGCAACTTTCAGACACCGCCACCAGTGCCGGCAAAAAATAATTACAAATACCCGCCGCTTGATCTGCTTTCAGAGCCGGAGCAGACACCCGATGTGCTCTCTCGAGATGAACTGGAAGCCAATGCTCAGATACTGGAAGATCGCCTGCTGGAATTTGGGGTGCAAAGCAAGGTGGTTGACATTCGACCGGGCCCCGTAATCACCCGCTACGAGGTGGAGCCGGCGCCGGGCGTTAAAATCAGCCGGATTTCCTCTTTAGCAGACGACCTGGCTCTGGCCATGCGCGCCAAGCGCATCCGAATCGTAGCGCCCATTCCCGGCAAAGCCGCCGTGGGCATTGAAATCCCCAACCGATTGCCTTCGAAAGTCAATTTAATCGAAGTGATCAATTCAAAACCCTTTCAGGAGTCGGCTTCGCCTTTAACTTTGGCACTGGGCAAAACCATTTCTGGCGAACCTTATGTGACGCGATTGGACGACATGCCGCATTTGCTCATCGCAGGTGCCACCGGCTCGGGGAAAAGCATTTGTTTGAACAGCATCATCGCCAGCATTCTGTACAAGGCGCACCCCACGCAGGTGCAAATGGTGATGATCGATCCCAAAAGACTTGAATTGTCCATTTTTAACAACTTGCGACATCACCACCTGACCTACCGTGAAGACTTAAATGAAGAGGTGGTGACCACCGCAGCCAACGCCATATCGGTATTGAAAAGTCTTGAGTTGGTGATGGATCAGCGCTATGAAATTTTAGCACGGGCAGGGGTCCGAAACATTGCCGACTACAATCGCCGGCTACAAGCCGGCCAGTTACAAACTGTCGAAAATGAAGAGCCTTTCGAGCCGCTGGAATATCTGGTGATCATCGTCGATGAATTGGCAGACTTGATGTTGACCGCGGCGCGCGAGGTCGAAGAGCCCATCGCGCGTTTAACGCAAATGTCGCGCGCGGTGGGTATCCATCTAATCGTCGCCACCCAACGCCCGTCTGTGGATGTGATCACCGGCGTCATTAAAGCCAATTTTCCGGCACGGCTCGCGTTTCAGGTGGCTTCCAAAA
Source organism: bacterium (assembly GCA_046757025.1). Lineage (GTDB taxonomy): Bacteria > Zhuqueibacterota > Zhuqueibacteria > Oceanimicrobiales > Oceanimicrobiaceae > JBHHXN01. The sequence continues at coordinate 11,204 of JBHHXN010000009.1, read as the reverse complement.
CCGACTCGCGCACGATTCTGGATCTGAACGGTGCGGAAAAATTATTGGGAATGGGCGATATGTTATTTTTGCCGTCCGGCAGTCCCGAGCCCATCCGACTGCATGGGGCTTTTATCTCAACAGAGGAAATCGAGAAAATTATTTCGCACATTCGAAGTCAGCCCAAATATCCCAAACACAAACTTCCTGTCGATAAGGAAGAGTCCGGCGGCGGACTGGAAAATGGCGAGTTTGGCTTTTCTCGGGACGCCCTGTTTAACGAAGCCGCCAAATTGATCGTGCGCCATCAACAGGGGTCCATCTCCTTGTTACAGCGACGGTTAAAAGTGGGGTATGCACGCGCTGCACGGCTGGTGGATGAGCTGGAGGCTGCGGGTATCGTAGGACCTTTTGATGGCAGCAAAGCCCGAGAAGTTTTGATAGAAGACGAATCGCAGCTTGAAGATTTGGGGCTGCTGCAATAAAACGACGAAGTGTTGTATCCGGCTAATTCTTTTGCTAAAGGAACAGTTGAGTATATCTTAAGTTAGAATAAATATACTCTGGAGGAAATATGTTGCGAACAATTTTAATTTTTGTTTTAACTTTGAGTTGCTATCCCGCCACCATGGTTTCGGGTTATTTTACCAAGACCGAGAATGCGAAAGAAATACTAAAAAAAGTTAAAACGAAATATTCCAAGCTCAAAACTTTAAAAGCAGAATTTGAGAAAGTTTACTTTTGGGAGCTGGCAGGTGAAACCCAAACCACCAATGGTACGCTTTATTTAAACGCCGAAAACCACTATCGCATTGAAATTGAAAGTCAAATCGTCGTTACCGATGGTGAAACCGTCTGGAGCTATTCCAAAAACAACAACCAGGTGATCATCGATTTGCTGAGCAACACCGAAGAGAATCCGCTGCCCAGAGATTTGATGTTAAAATATTCTGAAGATTTCATACCTCACTTTGTGGGCGAAGAAAAATTGCACAACAAAATGACCTACCGATTAAATTTGATTCCCAAAGATGAGGAGGCGTTTATCAAATCCATGATAATCTGGGTGGACAAGGCAAGCTGGTTGACCATAAAAATTGTCCAAACCGACATCAACGACAATGTCAACAGTTATTACGTTAAAAATGTTGAACAAAATATCGATCTGCCCCACTCGCTGTTCACTTTTGAAATTCCAAAAGATGCCGAAGTGGTAGATTTGCGCTGATATCCGCAGACCTTGCGAATGATTAGTCACCTTTTTAATTTTGAAGCAGTAATTTGTAAAGCGTTGAAGTTTTTCAACGCTTTTTTATTTAAAGAATTAAATCACCTGAAACGCATCTATTCAGCCGTGGTTGTCATTCTGAGCGCAATCTCCGGAAATCGGTCACGGAACTGAAAAAAGCAATCGTCATTATGACAATTTGAAATTGAATTTTTACCCTCAATCAAATTTACCACCCTCCGCAACGAGTTGTTATTTGTTAAATCCTCCGGTACGTGTATTCCCGTTGAAACCAGAGATACTTTTTGTGCTGAAAATACTTGACAAATCAGTTGCTTATGCTTATTTTAATTCAACATTATTCTGGCCCATCTTCAAATTCAAATCGCGAAACAAAATATTTTAACTATGTTGACACTTGTTACAGGCGCAACTGGATTTATTGGAACCAATCTGGTGCGTAAACTTGTGGAACGCGGTGAATCCGTACGTATCCTACGGCGCGAGTGGAGCAATATGCTGGGTCTGGAAAATTTAGACATCGAAGAGTATCTGGGCGACATCAGAGACTACGAAACCGTGCGCAAAGCCGTTAAGGGCTGCAAGCGCGTTTATCACTTGGCGGCATTGTTGAAAATAGCGCCTTTCGAACGAAATCGTTTCGTGAAAACCAATGTTGTGGGTAGCGACAATGTTGCTCTGGCCGCTTTAGAAGAAGGCGTTGAGAAACTCGTTTATACTTCCTCCATCGCTGCGATAGGGTTTGGCACGGAAGAGAATCCGGCCACCGAAGAAAGCGAGTTTAATCTCGGAGAATTAAAGCTGCCGTATATCGACACAAAAAAGGCCGGCGAGGATAAAATTCTGGAATACTGCAAATCCGGTTTGCCGGCGGTAGTGGTCAATCCCGGTTATGTTTTTGGGCCCTGGAATAAAAAACCCGGCCTTAACAAATTTCTGGTCCTGGCTGCACAGGGAAAGATGTATTTTTACCTCAGCGGCGGCATAAGCGTAGTTGACGTGGATGATGTAGTCGAAGGGCACCTTTTAGCCATGGCCAAAGGGCAAATCGGTGAGAGATATATTTTATCCAACCAGAATATCAGCTACAAAGACTTTATCACAAAAGCGACCGAATTGGCTGGACAAAAACCGCCGAAGTTCAAAATGCCCTATTTTTTGTTGCTGGTTGCGGGATATCTGGCTGAAGGCGCCGGCCAATTATTCAGATTTAATCCGGCCATCTCCTCAGGGGTCGCACGCATGACAACCATCACCCATTACGTGAGCTCAGACAAAGCCCGACGCGAGTTGGGATACACTACCACACCTTTGGAGGTCTCGTTTAAAAAAACCTTTGAGTGGCTGAAAGAGTACGACTACATTTAGCAATGAATGACAACACGACCATGGAAGTTCGATTCAGAGATGCTGAAAAAGTAAATCTAATGGGTTATTTTCTGCGAGATCTATTACGGACCAACTTAAAAACCCGGGCAGGTCAAACCGCTGCCCAGGCTTTGAGGGGCGCCTTTTTATTCGAGGCCAGCGGCATGAAAACACGGCTGATTTTTTCAGGCCAGTCCATCGAAGTGGCTTCGGGAAACGACCTGAAATATCATGCAAAAATTAAAGGCGATCTGAACACGCTGCTCGACATCGCACTGGGAAATCATTATTTGAAATTCATCTTTACCGGAAAAATCAGGATCAGCGGCAATTTTTTTCTGCTGCTCAAATTGATGAAGGTTTTACGTGCAAATTAATGCCGGAATTCTTTGAAGTCGTTTTTAAAATAAAACAGAAAATTCCGGCTTTAGGTTGAATACGGTGGGTATCCTGCTCAAATATACCATTGTTTTTTGACAGGATTGACAAGATTTACTGGATGAACACGATGGAAATTCTTATCGTGTAAATCACCACAAAGTGATCACAATGAGCCTTGCCCGGGAGTTCTGAGTACGAATTTAATGAAGGTTACCTTATGGGTCATTTGGGCAAAAGGGGTGGCATTAATATTTAATTGATCGGAGTAAAAACTAAACCCTAAGGAATCATGACCGCAGACGCAAAGCAAATAATCGTCCAGTTAAAAAATGAATTGGGCAGCGAAAACGTATTCGATGAAAAAAATATTCTACTTGAATATGCCGACGACTGGACCGAAATTCCCGGCCACCTGCCCGACGTGGTGGTAAAAGCCCACTCGACTCCTGACGTGCAATGGATCTTGAAAACCGCGCAAACCCACCAAACCCCCGTGGTCCCCAGAGTGGCTAATTCCAACATCGGCGGATTGGCGATTCCGGAAAAAGGCGGTGTGGTGGTTGACATGACCGAGATGAATCGCATCGTCGAAACCAACGAAACCGACATGTACGCGGTTATCGAACCCGGTGTGACCTGGATGGATATGAAAACGCATCTCGCGCAAAATCACCCGTCACTGCGATTCGGTTACTCTCTTTCGCCACCGGACACTTCGATCATGGCCAATTGTTTGATGGATGGACTTTCAAATTTGAGTTTAAAACACGGTGCCACCGCTCAGTGGATCAACAGCCTGGAAGCGGTTTTGCCAACGGGAGAGGTCGTCCGTACCGGCATCGGCGCGGCCAGCCTCAACTGGTGCACGCGATCGCCCATGCCGGATCTAATGGGTTTGTTTGTGAATTTCCACGGAACCACCGGCATCGTCACCAAGCTCGCGGTACAGCTCTGGCCCAACCATCCCTTCCGTAAACGTATTTTTGTGTTGGCCTACGACACCGATAACATGTATAATTTTATCAATTTGCTGGTGCGTTCGGAAGTGTGCGACGACATCGGCGGCCTGTCGTGGCCCGTTGGAAAAATGCTCTTCGGTAATCTGAACCCGCTGTATCGCGATCCCGACGAACCCGAGCAGTTTCTGTATCTGGATGTTTCAGCCGAATATGAAGATTTGTTCCAAGTGAAATTAGCAATTATCGAGCGACTGGTGAACCAGCAGAAAAAAAAGGGCGTACACCTGGAGTCGCCTTTAGAAGTGAAAAAATTGGTGCAAATCGCGCCCCGTTTTGAGAAATTTGCGGACTTTCCAGCCGATCTCGATTTTCTAATGGAACTCGGGGGACTGACCTGGATCGGTACGTATGGTCCGATTTCCCAGTGGAAAACCGGCGTTAAACAGGGTATGCAGTTGATGGAAGAGCAGGGTTTCCCACCCATCGTTGTCACGAGACCCATGCGTGGCGGGCACTTTGGAGTTTTGAGATTTATCGCGGTTTTTGACAAATCAGATAAAGAAAGGGTAAAAAAAGTCAAACGATTAAATGAAGACCTGAGCGACCTGGTTATAGAATTGGGCTTCTTTCCCTATAAAACTCCGCCCTGGGTAGTCCACCGTCATCGCGATAAAATCGATCCGGTCTTTTTAAATCTTCTGGGAAAAGTCAGGCAGCTGCTCGATCCAAATGGCATCATGAATCCCGGCAAATGGCCAGTGTGAATAAGACCTTCCAGGTCTCAGAGACCTGGAGGGTTTTGGAACAGCCAACCAGCAAAACCAATCGGCGAAAGCGAAATCAAACTAATTTTAAACTAATGGGGTCCATGAAATGGGTTTCTTTCAGATCGTGCGACAGATAGCGGATTTCCTTTGGGGGCCACAAATGCTGGTCTTCATACTCGGTAGCGGTATCTATTTTTCATTGCGGTTGAAAGGTGTGCAGTTTTCTCAATTCAAGTCGGCGGTGAAATTATTGTGGAGTTCCCGAAAATCCACAGGCGAAGGAGACATCACGCCCTACCAGGCTCTGATGTCCGCTTTGTCGGGGATCGTCGGCAACGGCAACATCGCGGGTGTGGCTACAGCCATTGTGATTGGCGGTCCGGGCGCGGTTTTCTGGATGTGGGTGTCCGCGCTGATTCTCATGGCAACCATGTATTCGGAATCTTTGCTCGGTTTTGAGTTTCGGGAAAAAGACGCCGACGGGACTTTTCTCGGTGGGCCGATGGTTTACATTCAGCAAGGTCTGGGCTGGAAATGGCTGGCGGTTCTGTTTGCCGTTGCCATGTCTCTTAAAACTTTGCTGGCCACCACTTCCATTCAATCGAATTCCATGTCCATTGCCCTGCACAACCAATTTCAAATTCCACAACTGATTTCCTGCCTGGTGATCGCCGGTCTGACCTGGATAGTGGTCATCGGCGGCATCCGGTCCATCGCCAGAACCGCACAAGTGCTGACGCCTTTCATGACCGTGGCTTACCTGGCGGCGGGTTTCATCGTCATCGCTCTGCATTTTGACAGAATACCGGCAGCGTTCACAGAAATCGTGCGCTATGCTTTTACTACACATGGCGCGGTTGGCGGATTTGCCGGCGCCAATGTTATGATGGCGCTGCGTTACGGCGCGGCCAGAGGCGCATACAGCAACGAAGCCGGCACCGGTTCAGTGGCCATCATGCACGCCACTGCAAAATCGCAAAGCGCCGTCAACCAGTCGCTCATTTCCATGCTGGGGGTTTTTATCGACACCATCATCGTTTGCACCGTCACGGCACTGGTGATTCTGACCGCCGATGTTTGGACCGGCGGTCTGAACAGCACGGCGCTGGCCTCGGAAAGTTTTAAAACGGGACTGTCATTCGGCAACTGGATCGTGCTCGGCTCCTCCCTATTGTTTGGGTACTCCACATTAATTGCCTGGTGTTTTTACGGCGAACAGTGCGCAGCCTTTATTTTTGGAGACCGCGCAAAAGTCTATTACAAATGGTTGTTTTGTACGGCCATTCTGATCGGCGCCACCAGCAACGCAGAAAATATCTGGAGCTGGGGAGATTTGCTGAACGGCATCACCGTGCTCATCAATCTCGTGGGCATCGTCGCTTTGAGTCCGGTGGTGGCGAAATTAACCTTCGAAAAATTCCGCTCATAACAGATTTATTTATCCAGGTCATGAACGATTTGCTGCTCTTCCAGAAATTTCCAGCTTTGCGCAAATTGGCACCGTGGATTTCACTGGGGGAATTTCCAACCCCGGTGCAGCGGTTGTCAAATCTGGGCCAACAGTTAGGCAAGGAAAATCTCTGGATAAAACGCGATGACTTGAGCGGTGAGTTATACGGGGGCAACAAAGTACGCACGCTGGAATTTAGTTTAGCAGAGGCGCAACAAAAAAAAGCCGAGCTCATCGTGACTTACAGCGCCATCGGCTCAAACTGGCCACTGGCTTGCGTGGTTTATGCGCGCTCGCTGCAAATTCCCACCGATGTCATTTTTATGCCGTTTCCTATGGACACCATTAAAAAGAAAAATTTACAAGCGATTGAGCGGTTAGCCAACAGGGTGTTAACAGCAAAATCGCTGTTGAGTTTTCCTTTTCTTTATTATTTCCACTTGCGCAAGGAGCGAAAAAAACAGCGCGTTTATCAAATGCCGCCGGCGGGGGTCTCGCCGTTAACCATTCTCGGCTGGGTCAATGCGGTCCTGGAGCTGCAACAACAAGTTGCCAGTGGTTGTCTGCCCCGACCGGACGGTCTCTTTTGTCCCTTGGGCAGCGGCGGTACCGCGGCCGGCCTGTCCCTCGGTTTGAACCTGATCGGTTGGCCGACAAAAGTCTTTGCCGTGCGGGTTGTGGATCGTATCGTGGCAAACCGTTTTAATGTCAACCGTTTGCTCAAAAAATCCGTCAGGCTTTTACAGAAAGCCCATCCAGAAAAGGATCTCAATAAAAATTGGGGAGAAAATATTCACATCCTTCATAAATTCGCTGGCAAAGGCTACAGTCAGCCCACGCCGCAGGCTGAAAAAAGCATCGAGCTCCTGCAGGCACAGGAAGGGTTGACTCTGGATTCCACCTACACAGGAAAAACGTTTGCGGCCCTCTTAGCCCTGTGCCAGCAAGCCCACTTTAAACACCAGAATATTTTATTCTGGCACACGTTGAATTCCCGCAGCCTCGACGAATTGTCTGTTCACTTTAACCGGTGATTTGATAGAAAAATTACGGGAGGAATGAATCTGCTTGATGCACACTTCTTAATTGATTATATTGATGACTCAATTTCAAAAGCCATGACAGAAAGGAGATGCAAAGGATTTGGTCAGGCAAACTCGCAAATTTGAAATTATCGATGCACACACACATTTTTTTTCCTACACGTGGCTGGAGCATTTTCAACAATTGGCTCGATCGCATGGTACTCACCTGGACAGTGTAGAAGCCTTAGCTCAAAAGCTCAGCTGGGAAGCCCCGCCACAAGCACCCGATGAATTGGGAAAAAAGTGGGTTGAAGAGCAGGACCAATACGGCGTGCGTCGCCAAGTGCTGTTCGCCAGTAAATTAAACGACGCCGAATTTTTGTCTGCGGCAGTCCAGGCGTATCCCGACCGCCTGATCGGCTACGTCCTGATCGATCCGAAACAAAAAAACGCGCGCGAGCAAACCCTCTATTCGCTGAATATTTTAAATATGAAAGGAATTCTTCTGTTTCCGGCCATGCACCATTTTCATGTTTCAGACAAAAAATTGGTAACCCTTTATGAAGAAGCCGCCGCCGCAGAAGTCCCTGTGTTCATTCATTTTGGCCAGCTCAAAATTCCCATTTACGAAAAATTAGGCCTTCCTGAAAATATCAAGCAGGAGTATGCACAACCTGGCGATTTGAAAAAAACAGCTCGGGAATTTCCCGAAGTAAATTTTATCATTCCCCATTTCGGCTGTGGTCTGTTTGAAGAAGCGCTGCAGTTGGCTAGTGAATTCCCTAATATTTATTTTGACACCGCTAGCTCCAACTCCTGGATTCAACCGCCGTTAACGCTGAAGGAAGTTTTCCAGCAATCGTTGCAAACTTTGGGCGCGCAGCGACTACTGTTCGGGACGGATTCTTCTTCTTTCCCCCGCGGTTGGCGCAACGACATTTACGAAACGCAATTGCAAATTCTGGAATCGCTGCAAATATCCTCCAGAGAAAAGGCCGAAATTTTTGGTGGTAACATAGCTCGAATATTAAAATTGGCCTGAGGCAAGATTATGCCGGAGTTACCAGATTTAGTTTACATACACAAAAAACTACACGCCTTTCTCCCAGGCAAAAATATTGTCGAAGTCAAGATTCACGAACCCGTGGTGTTCCGGATCCTGGCGCCGGCCTCCGTTGAACATCTACTCAAAAATGCCCGTTTTCAAAATGTTTACCGGCACGGTCCATTTTTGGGGTTCGAGCTGGACAACGGTTTTGAATTGGTGATTCATCCCATGCTGGCAGGCCGGCTAAAAATCTCTGATGAAACAAAACATCCCGGCAGGGGATTGTGCCTTAATTTGACTTTTGCGGACGGTTACCACTTATTTTACTTGGACGACAAAAAGATGGGCAAAGTGTATCTGATTCAGCGCAGAGATTATCAAGCCATTCCCAGGTATTTATCTCAGGGAGTGAATATTCAGAGCGGACGCTTTACATTTGAATGTTTTCAAGCGCTTATTTCTTCTTCCAGAAAACAGGTGCGGGTTTTTTTGATGGACCAAACCGCCCTCAGCGCTATCGGCAACGCCTACGCGGATGAAATTTTATTTGACGCGGGGCTTCACCCCAAAACATTTTGCTATAAATTAACAGAAATTGAAATAAAGCGTTTATTTGAAAGCATCAAAAAAGTCATGACCTGGGGCATTGCCGAAGTAGAGAAGGCCGGCCAACCCATCGAAGTGAAAGTGCGGGAGCATCTCAAAGTGCGCAATCGCAAAGATCAACCCTGTCCCCGCTGCGGCGCCACCATCCGCCGTGCTGGGGTTCTGGGATTTGATGCGTTTTTTTGTCCGCAATGCCAGCCCGCGACCCGCAAGCAATTCATTGACTGGTCGTAGTCGAAATATTCAGCAGCTCGATTCAACCAATTATAGCGAGGCTTGTTCTTGAATTTAGAAATTCGAAAACTCTTTCGACCGAGTGTCATTATCGTGAGTTTGCTGGTGTTCATATTTATCGTGAATCTGCCGACTCCGGCCGGTCTCACGCCTCAAGGGCAAAAAGCTCTGGCTATCTTTCTCGTGTCGATTTTTCTCTGGGTGACGCACGCCCTGCCACTCATGATCACCAGTCTGCTGGCCGTGATCTTGTTTCCCATTACCGGCGTTTTGACGACTACTGAATCGTATGCTCTTTTTGGCAACGAGGCCATTTTCTTCATCCTGGGCGCATTTATCTTAGCATCTGGAATCATGCGTTCCGGCCTCAGCACCCGAATAGCGCTTTTAACTCTGAGACATTTTGGTAAATCTCCGAATTTCTTAATGCTTAGCTTTTTATGTTTGTCGGCGTTTTTATCTTTCTGGATGTCGGAACACGCCGTGGCCGCCATGATGTTTCCCATTGTCCTGGAGGTGGTGGATGCATTAAAGTTAACGCCCATGAAAAGCCGCTACGGCGCCGGTTTATTTTTATCCATGACCTGGGGCTGCATCATCGGCGGAATTGCCACTTTTTTAGGCGGCGCTCGAGCTCCCCTGGCCATCGGTATTTTGCATCAAAACACCGGCCTCCGTATCGACTTCATGCACTGGGCACTAGCGGCCCTGCCGACCGTAATAATCATGCTGGTGGTCGGTTATTTTGTACTGATCAAAATGTTCGCGCCAGAAATCAAAAATATTCAGCAAGCGCAAAACGTGCTGAAAAGAAAGCAGCTACGCATGGGCCACGTAACCAGGCGAGAAAAATTAATCGGTGTCCTGATGGGGTTCACCATTTTTGCCTGGATTTTCTGGGGTGAAAAATTCGGGCTGGCAAACATCGCCATCGCGTCCGTAGTCATCGCCTTTGTGTTTCAGCTTTTGGACTGGAAGGAAGTGGAAGAAGATGTAAACTGGGGTATTTTTCTGATGTACGGTGGTGCCATTTGCCTGGGATTTGCCATGGACCTGACTGGGGCCGCCCACTGGCTGGCGGCAAAGTCGTTTGGCTATTTCGTGCACTCTTCCGGCTCGCTACTCATATCGCTGGTAATCATCTCTCTGTTTTTAACCGAGGCCATCAGCAACACCGCCGCCGTGGCCCTGTTGTTACCCCTGGCCCTCGGTTTGGCCTCCGATTTTAACATTGATCCGCGCGTGGTTACGTTGGCGCTGACCATTCCATCGGGTCTGGCGTTCCAACTGCCCATGGGCACGCCGGCCACCGCCATCGCCTACTCCTCTGGATTCGTGAGCCTAAAAGACACCATTCTCGGAGGAACGATATTAAAACTCATTGCCATTATCTTATTTTCTTTATCCCTTTTTTACTACTGGCCGCTGATTGGATTTAATTTTTAGGTTTTAAAATGAAGAAAATATTGCTGATCATTTCATTTCTAAGAAGTTCAAAAAAAACCATCGACGAAGCCATGAATCTGGCAAAAACGCAGAATGCCGAACTGCTGGTGGTTTTTATCCTGGATATCGATTATGCCGATAACATTGTACATAAACTAACCGACGAAGGCTGGATTGGCGGCAAGCCATCCGAACAACTTTATACTTCGCTGTTGAAAGAATATAAATTACAAGCGGAGTTAAAAATCGAAGAAATCGAAAAACGCGCGAAAGAACTGAATATCCCCATCAAATCGATCATTAAAAGCGGTTCGGTTCTGGAAGAAGCCCTGCGTTTAGCCAGTTTGGAAGATCCCGATTTGATCGTCATTACTCGGCGCAAGCGCTCCAGTCTATCGCGTTTGATTTTCGGCTCCCTGGTGAATGCATTGAAAGATAAAGTGAAATGCCAGCTCAAAGTGATCGACGCCGAGCCATGATTTCGCTTGTATGAATAATTCTAATCCTGTATATTCATTGCTGCTAAATAAACTCGTTTTTAATTTTAAAATATATATTTTATGGAGGAAATGATCCCCGAAGAAAAATCAGAATGAGTTATTGCAATTTTAGCCAAAATAACACCAAAAGGAGGAAAGTATACGGTTATCCAGTTAACTCAGCTTGAACTTATAAAAGCTCTTTTCGATTGA
>JBHHXN010000008.1:0-73226 GCA_046757025.1 bacterium | reverse complement strand
AACGATCACCTGAAGCGACCTCAGCGTGGTTAAGAATCGGAGAATTACAAGGTCAGAAGACAGCGTCTGCGCCCTTTAGAAGGGATGTTTTAGAAAGGGCCCTTCCCTCCATTCGCGGCCTGACACGATTGTTGCCAGAGAAATTTGAATCGCAACTACGCCAAATTCTATTAGATGCTGGCGTCGTACTTGTTCTCTGTCCGCATTTACCAAAAACCTATCTTCATGGCGCGACTTTCTGGTTGGGACAGAACAAAGCCGTTCTCATGCTCACAATTCGGGGCAGCTGGGCAGATATTTTTTGGTTCAGCCTGTTTCATGAAATTGGTCACCTGCTGTTACATGGCAAGCAAATGGTTTTTTTGGAAGGAGATATTCGTGAACACGAATTTAACAAACCCGAAAAAGAAGCCGATAGATTCGCTGCAGACAGTTTAATTCCCCCAGATGAGTACAAATCTTTTCTTAAAGCAGAGGCCTTTTATCCAAAGGAAATCGAACTATTTGCACAGCGCCTGGGGATCGATCCAGGCATTGTCGTAGGACGTTTACAGCATGATGGTTATTTTGGAAACTCATGGCACAACCATCTTCGTTCCAGATACGAATGGAAAAACAGATAAATTCCAAACAAAAAATAAGCACATAAGTACCACCTTAAATTTATTCAAAAACCTGGTTAAATTTCAGCAATCTTCCGTGGTTCATCCACGACAAGTGTGGTTTTTCCTCACGATTGCTTGAACAGTAAACACCTTCTAAGTTCTTTATAATCAACTCAAAAATACTTAATCAACTTTGGCACACTCTTTGTAAATACCCATTTCGAATTCAGAGTGAGCGTTTTGAATTTGGAAAACGGTCATTCATGGCAGATAACCGAAATCGGAGGATAAAATGCACAGGACGATTTTAATCTCGATTGTGTTGATCAACTTACTGCTGACGCTGAATGTCGCCTCGTTATTTTCACAAGATAACCCGCCGCCTTCGCGCTTTTCCCATAAAGGCGTCAAAGGCGCCATCGGGATGGGCTCCTTTGAAAACGAGTTCGGAAAAGAGCTCACCGACGGAGAAGCCGGCTCCTTGAGCCTGGGTTACGGCTTCGACGACAAATTCACGCTCTGGCTGACGGTACTCGGTGTGGAACATCCCGAAAATACGGTAAACACCACCAACACGGAGTTTGGGGCCATTGAGCTGAGTTTACAATATAAATTTATGGCACAATCTCGCATTCAGCCTTACGGCAAATTTGCTGTGGGTTTCTATGGAATCGGAGAAAAAGACGCGGACGTGTCTTACTACGGCGGTGGATTTTCCATTGCCGCCGGCGCCGAATGGTTTTTCTCCCGACACTTTGGCATCGGTGCGGAGCTGATGTACAAAAACATCGACTACTCGAAAGAAAACCGCCGCATAAACGGCAAGGACGTGGTTTCAGACATTCGGCCCAATCTGGATGGGCAATCGAAAGGATTTTTAATCTCTCTGATCATCCAGTGACTCTCAAAAGGACTCTCCAGCGTCCTTCCATTAAGAAACCCCGTTTGCAATCAGCCGGGGTTTCTTCTTTTTTGTCAATTCGAATTTAACGCGAAACTTTTAACCATCACACCGAAGATAAAAAATTATTTAGTGCCTCACCGAAAACTCCCCCAACGCCCTGTCATGCGAGTCCCGCGTTTTATGCGGGAAGAAGCAATCTCCTGCGGTGCCTAAGACGGAGATTGCTTTCCCGAAAATCGGGACTCGCAATGACAGCAAAAAACTGAGTTTTTGTTCAGACACTATTTACTTATTCTAACTGGATATTTTCAAATCGCGGTGGCGTACATCATGCGTGCAATTATTCAGTTGGGGGAACACCTTCCACGGGCAAACCCTCCATCCGCATGATCTTCAACGCGTTGGTGGTGGGACACGGTCCCAAGCGCAATGTGTAATCGAATACCATTTTACCGTTCTGCACTTCCTCTTTAAAATGATAATTGGTTAGGGAAGGAATTATTTCTGAGAGCCTGGTCAACTCCAGATCGTGGGTTGAAATGGCGCCCAGACCGTTTTCGCCGGCCAGCGCCAGAATGTAGGAACGGCTGCCCATGAGCCGTTCGCGGTTGTTGGTGCCTTTAAAAATTTCATCGATCAAAAACAACAGTGGCAGTGCGGATTTTCGACGAAGCCCGTCCAGCAAGCATTTCAGCCGTTTCACCTCAGCATAAAAGAAGGAAAATCCCTCGGTGACGGAATCGTGGATTTGAACGCACGTAAACAATCGAAATAAGGCGGTTTGCATGGAACTGGCGTTCACCGGGCCGCCGGCAAACGCCAGGCATAAATTGACACCGATGGTTTTCAAAAACGTACTCTTGCCCGACATATTCGAACCGGTGATGAGGGCAATGTCGCCTTTCCTCTCAAAAACAAAATCGTTGCAAACGCGCTCACGGTCGGATATGAGTGGATGTCCTAAATTCTCTGCGTGAAAAATCGTCGACTTTTGAACTGCCCCCTTTGTAAGCAACTCTGGAAAAACATATTCCGGATTCAGATAAGCAAAATTCGCCAGTGAAATCAGCGCCTCAAATTCAAATAAAACATCCAGCCAATCCGGCAAAAATTTAGCCAGAGCGATCCGGATTTTGTTGATTTTGCTGACCAGGAGAAAATCCCAGGGTATGGCTGCATTCAAAAGACCTCTCACCAGCGGATTCATTCGCAAGCCCACCGCAAAACTCAATCGTGTTATTTTTTTAAAATGTTTGGAAGGCGCATTGTGGGAGTCCAAAAACGGCTGACACAGCGTGAGCAAATTTTTATTTTGCCGGTAAGGGTAGCGCTCTAGATAGATCAGCACTTCGCGCAGCTTCTGCAATTCATCGGAAATGATGTTGGAATCTTCAAATAGAGATTCTTCCAACCTGAAATTCATGAAGTAGATCACGAAATAAACGGTCAGCGAAATAATCCAGTAGGCGGCTAAAAAGTCCGTCAAATGTAAAATGAACAGAATGATGTTCAAGCCTGCCAGCCCGGTTGAAATAGTCAGAATAATTCGCATGTAGCGGCGGTTGTTTGGCTTGTGCAGCCAGCTCAGAAGTTTTTGGCTTTCTAACGGTTCTTTTGAAAGTAGGTTAAAAGCTAACAGTAGCTTATCCCGAAATCGCGCCAGTGGCGTCAATTCCCGCACCAGCGCCTGCCGGTTTTGAATCACACGCGAGTCGGGTTTTGTGTTCAACAGCCAGTGACGCAATCGCCGACTACCATCCTCTGAGATAGCGACGTCCATGAGCTGGTGCAGCGATTTTTTGCCGGTCAAATCCAGATCCCCTTCAAAGGGATGGCTCGCGTCGGGTTCGTGCGCGCCTCGAAATGGAATGTTTGGCCAATCCAAACTCATGCGAGCAAGCTGTGTGGATTTGAGTTGCAGCCAGATTTCATGTCGATAGATGCTGCCATTGACCCGGCGATGAAAACACGCCACGATGTTGAACACCACCAGCGTGGCGAAAAGAAGACTCCATCCAAGGACGATTCCCACCAGATAATAACAGAGAATGCCGGCGGTCATACCGCCAAAAAATACCAACAGACGATAGTGCGAAAAACGGTTGCTCAATGCTTTCAATCTTTCCAGGCGTTTTTGCAAGCGTTTCTTCTGGTTATTGAGAGCCTGTTTTCTTTTGGATTTCACAGTCATTTTACTGTGTCAATTCCCAATTGAATGGCAATGAGTTGTAACTGCATGGCGGTTTTTAAATCGATAGGCGTTATTTGAAATTCTTGCATCTCTCTGGTAATGGACTGCCCGCGCATGACGGCAGCTTTCAGGTTGGGCAATTTATTTTTGAATTCCAAATAACTGTGCGGCACTCCCGCCTGCTGTCTTTGCGATTTTTTCTGAATCACAAACAGCGGCAGCTCCGTCACCAAGCACAACGGATCGCGGCTCAATTTGCGCACATATTCCATGGAGCTGTCATGAAAAAGCTGCGCGGTCTCCGCATCGTTTTGTGAGGCAAAAAAAGTCCGCATGGCTTCACCTTCCGGGGTGGTTGAAAATCCCGGAGTAATATAGAGAAAGCCTTTTTCGCCTTTGCGATCGTGATCATGCAGCGCCAGGCCGCTCTCTTGTGCCGCGTTCGCAAACTGCACGCGCAGAGTTTTTGTACGCTCGATCCAGTGCTTTTCGATGAGCAGCATGGCACCCTCGGAGACGCCCATGCCGTGTAAACTGGCGTGCAGCACAAACGGCGAGTGGTCCATCAGGAAGTCCGCCACCAGGGCATTTTCCCGGCGCATCCTCGGAAAACCGAACTCCAGATCGCGACCGGGCAGTTCGCGGTGTACGTGCTGCAGGTAAGCCTCGAAATCCGGCCACCGCTGAATCCAGCGCTGATTGCGCGCCTCGCCATCGGGATTGATGTGCGGAACAACGATGAATTGAAAGGTTTCGAACAGCGTTTTGAGTCGATCTCTTTGTGCCAGTCCCTGCAAAATAAACGCGCGCAGGGTTTCCGGCCCCACGGGCTCGTCTGCATGGGCGCCGGCGATGAGGCTGATTCGACGCGTGCCGTTCCCCAAGACCACCGCATCGATGGCGCGGCCTTCTTCGCTGGTGCCGAGCGTGTGAAAGGTAGCTACGTCTGCATGCTTTTCACAAGCCTGAATAAGCGACTTGCGAATTTCTTCACAGGAATTAAAACGAACACTTGATGATTCGATTAGAGAATGGAGCATCATAAACTGGTAAAATAAACAGGTAAATTTATCATTTCAAAATTCTAGTTTTGACTTTTTTCTTTTACCTGCTCAGAAGTTAAACCATACAACGGTAGCGTAGGCACTTTGAGCATGGCAAGATACAAATAAATCTGACCCCTGTGATGAATCTCATGCTCCACCATGGCCCGCAGCCATTTCCACACCGTAATGGTGGTGCCATTAGGCGTTTGACATTTTTTTTGCAAATCTTCTTCAGACAAGTTTCCGATGATTTCTACCGTTTCCTGGTGCATCTGGTTCAGAAAATTCAGGACAGTATCATAACCCTCCGCCAGCTCCTTACCGTGGCCCGGATAGCGGCTCGGCCGCAACTGCACATTTTCTGCAAACATGTAGCGTTCCAGCGCCCCCAGATGTCGCACCAAATCCCCCAAGGTGAATTTACCCGCCTGGTAGCTCCACTCCATTTTCTCAGGAGGAATGCATTTGACCACATTCAAAGTGCGTTCGCGGATGCGGACATAATAATTTAAAAAATCGCGGCTCGAGTAAATTTCCATTTTTTCTCACATTTTAAAAAAATAGCAGCCACCCAGCAGATGGCTGCCATTTCGAATTTATCTCATTGCCAAAGGGCTAAAATTGAGCTCATAACCAGGCAGCCCACCAGGGTGTAACCGGCGTACATCAAATAAACCTTTTTGGAACGATCTTCATAAAAATAGGGCAGGGCGACGGTGGTGGCCACAAATCCCAGCCAGACGAAAAAGCCCGTGGTTAAGCCCGACTGCAAGTTGGCGGCGCTGGCATAGCCAACAAACATGGCCATGACAAAAGCCATGATAAACGCGCTGACAATGCTGACAATGTACGCTTTGACCGCACCTTCTTGCAGTTTTTCTTTATCAGCGTCGGTCAGACCCTGAGCAGCCATCCAGGCTTTGCCAAACAAAATGGGCGAATACCACAAACCGCCGAGCATAAAATACGCCACTGTCGATACCAGAACGGCCCAGTAATTTACGTTCACCAAATCCATGTTTCCCTCCTGAATATTTTGTTCAAATGATATAAAATAGCAAATGTTTTTGACAAACTCAAGTGACTCTCCAACCACGCGCAGTTGAATTTCAGACAATCACAATTTTCCAGGGATGGAAGTTTTAACACACCGCGTTAAACCAGACGGCCGCAATTGCCAGGGGACAGACAAATCGAATAAAAAACCCCCAGGCTCTGGCATTGAGAAATTTAAGCCCCAAATACCCTTCGCGAAACGCAGGGCTGCCCTGCTGCAGCTCCTCGGCAGCCTTATCGATTCCCCAGACCCAACCGATAAATAGGCTGAACAACAAAGCGCCCAACGGCGGAAAAATGTCAAACCACAGAAAAATCATCAATTCCAAATAACTCTTGCCGCCAAAAAAAGAAAGTTGGCTCAGCTCTGGTACCATTCCTTGAGACAACGCAGAAGGTAATCCCAAAACCAAAACCAGCGCAGCGACCAGCCAGACTAATTTCTTGCGCGGCCAGTCTTTCTCGTCCACAAAATAAGCCACCGAAATCTCCAGCATGGAGATGGTGGAAGTCAGAGCCGCGATGACAATCATCACGAAAAAGCCGGCGCCAATGAGGTTTCCCAGTGGCAGTTGTTTAAAGATTTCCGGCAAAACCATAAAAATCAAAGTGGGGCCTTCGTTGGGCTGCTGACCAAAAGCAAAGAGCGCCGGAAAGATCATCAAACCCGCCAGCAGCGCAATCATCGTGTCCAACAGCGCGATGTACACGCTGGAATGGACGATGCTCTCTTTTTTGGAAAGATACGAACCGTAAGTCAGGATACCCCCGATGCCCAGACTGAGCGAAAAAAACGCCTGCCCCATGGCGGTGGTGATCGCCGCGGGAGTGATTTTAGAAAAATCCGGCTTGAGATAAAACTCTAAACCCGCGGCCGCCCCCGGCAGGGAAATGCTACGCACGATGAGCACAAGCAGCAGTACGAGCAGCAGCGGCATCAGTACTTTTGACCAGCGCTCGATGCCCCTTTGCACGCCCCCACAAACCACCAACACGGTGAACAACAAAAACAAAGCGAACAACGGAATAACCAGTATGGGATTGGAGACGAATTCGGGCAGCGGCGTGGAATTGTTGATGAGCGTTTTAAAAACATAACCCAGGCCCCAGCCAGCCACCACCGAATAAAAACTCAAAATAAAAAGGCTGGCGAACAGACTCAAAAAGCCCAGACCCAGCCAGGCGCTGCGGGGACGGATGAGGCGAATGGCGCCCACAACATTTTTTTGTCCGTAGCGACCCAAAGCCAGCTCTGCCATTAAAAATGGAATGCATATCAGAAAAATACACAGCAGGTAGATCACCACAAACGCCGCGCCGCCATTCTGGCCGGTACGGTAGGGAAAAGCCCAGATATTTGCCAGACCCACCGCAGAACCGGCGGTTGAAACGACAAATCCAAATTTTGAGCTCCATTGACTGCGTGGGTTAATTTCTGGCTCCTTTCACTTGCATATCTGTTCCTTGACAGCGAATAAGTTTTGTCGCCAAAAACAAACTGTTTTTAGTCACAACTTTTTTAAACGGGTTGACTTTGATTTACTTGCTTTTCTCTTTTCCGAGCTGCCACCACCAGACGGGCGTTTTACGTTGGCCGTAACCCAGCAAGCGATCCAGCCTGAGCAGCCACTTGCGCAAAAAGGTCCCGGCCAGCCGCCGGCCCCATCGCAGGTGCCATTTCGAAAAATCTTTGTTAAACGGACAAACACGAATACAGATGGAGCATTCGGTGTTCTGGTTCACCCACAGGGTGAAACATTTTTCCGCGTCGATGTGCCATTTTTTCACTCCGCGAATGTTGGAACGGTTGGGACCTTCTGCAGTGGGGGCGCCCTCCGGCACCGCCCGCATGGGACAGCCGCGCACGCACTGACGGCAAACGGCGCAAAATTCCCGCACACCGAATTTGATCGGCGTATCGAGCGCCAATGGCAAATCGGTGAATATTTTACCCAGCCGAACCCGCGGCCCGAATTCCCGCGTGATCAGCAAACCGAGCCGACCGTATTCGCCCAGACCGGCCTGAATGGCCAGCGGAATGTCCAGCGCGGTGTCGTTCACACTGGCGACCGCCTGGTAACCCAGATTTCGGATGTATTGTGCCAGCAACAGAAGCGTCCCGATATCGCGCGAATATCGCAGACCGGTGGCGGCTCCGCTCAGGGCAGAGGGATTGGTGCGCATGAGCTCGTAATCCATTTCAAAAGCCAGTACGATCACCCGTGTCAAATTTTCGGGTAAATCCATCTCCTTTGGCTGTTTTTTTCTGCGACTGTAACGACGGCGGTACACCCACCTTGCATCAAATTCACAAATGCCCGTCAGGTCCGCTCCGAAGAGTCGCGCTACGTGCTTGATCTCGCGACTCATTTCAGCCGGCGAGGGGATGTCTCTTTTGCGGTTCGTACCGGCAATCGGAATCGTATAGTGATCCAGAAATCCCTCCCGACGATCTTCGGTTTCTTCCTTTAACTCCGCCAGGTAGTCCGCCAGCAGCCAGGAAGCGTTACGCAGGGCGTAATCTTTTTGGGTAAAACCCGCTATCTGGCGAAAGTTGCACAATTGCGTGGTAAACGACTCAAAAAAGGCTTTGACTTTTTCAGAGCAAATGCGGGCATCCCAGACCGAACGGTTGAACATATCGTTCATCTGGTCGAAGCGCTGAAAATGGTCGGTCACTTCAAAACCGGTCAATTTATCGATAGGCTTTTGAAATTCACGGTTCTGAGAAATTTTAATCTTGTTTTTTGATGTCAACTTTAACGAATTAACCTGCATGGGAATCTACGCTGCCTCGTTATTAAATAAATTTTCCCAACATGATGAAAGGCCCGGTTCTGGCTGAATAGGCAATTACTTTTTGATTAACCAATTTACCTGTGCAATAACTTACAGCCTCAGTCAATTTTGCCTGAAATGTAGTCAACCCAACACGACTTGTCAAGCGAATTTTGAAGGAGCAGAAAGACGTCGCTATAAAGCAAGTGGGCGATTATGCCAATGGCGAATTACCAGGAAATGAACGGCCATGCCACAGCAGGGAAGATTTCATTTTTTTAAAGCGTTTAAGTGAAATAATTTTAAATTATAAAAATTGAACACACGTTAAATAAATTTTATGAGGTGAATTATGCACAAACTGAAAGATAAAATTGCGGTGGTGACCGGCGGGATGTTCAAAGCCCGGCAACTGGATCGGGACTACGGCTTCACCGACATCGACGGTTCGCAGCCGATGCCGTTTTGTATGCCGGCGAGATTTGGGGAGTGAGGACTATTAGAGTTAAGTATTTTTCAGTTGCTTCAAGAGCTTTCTACAAGATTTCAAATCTTTGTCAAAACTCATGATTTCAATATCATTTATAATACCATAAGAGCAAACTAAACAATCAACAATGTCTATCTTACTTCTTCGATAGTATTCAAGGGCATTAGTCAAGATTTGCTTGTTTGCGTTTTTGACACCTTTTATATCTAATAATTTAATTAACAAATCAGCGATGAGAACTCTTTCGACCTGGTAAACTTTTTCGAGGACAAAAACGGTTTCAGCCATTACCGATTCAAGAATGACGGCTTTGACCAGATCCTTTTCAACATCGGAGAAAATAGCAGCAGCCTTTTCGTAGAGGACACGGTCGTCACCGACAAGAAAACGAATAATCACATTGGTATCAAGAACGATTGTATTTTTCTTGGACATGCGTTTTCCAGGCCGTTTCATCTTCCTGGTCTATCCTTTTTGTCGTTTTATTTTGAGCATATTTTTTCAAAGCACCGCCAATGGAGAGAATGGAATGGGAAGGTTTGAGAATGATTTGATCCTTGTCAAGATGCATTTCCAAAATATTTGTTGAGAGATTTTTTCTTATTTCAGTTGGAATACTTATTTGACCCTTTGATGAAATTTTAACCTTGTAAACCATTTTTACTTTACTCCAATAAATACTTTACATAAATAAAAGTAAAATAATAATAAATATCAAGTAAATAAATTTTATTTTACATTTCAAAAAGTATCCTATTTTTCCTTCGAAATATCGCATTAGACTGATCTAAAGTGCCGCTAATTTTCTGCCAACCTCAGTCAATGATCTCAGACAATTCACCCGTAAGGAACGCATGGAAGCCGAAGCCCCTGAGAAAGAGCGGCTGGAAACGCACTCACCCCGATTCGTCGGCCGGGCTGTGGTCGTCCTCGCCACCGATGCCAATCTGATGCAGCGCACCGGCGGTGTGTTCAAAGCAGGCCAACTGAGACTGGACTACGGCTTCACCGATATCGACGGTTCGCAGCCCGAGCCGTTTTGTATGCCGGAGGGGTTTGGGGAGAGAGGTGTCCCAAAAATCCTTGGACGAAATAATATAATCATTAAATTTCGGGTATGACAAAAATGGAAAAGTGTTCCGAAGCACTCGACAACCCATTATTTGAGTAGAATCTAATCTGTATTCCAACTGGTTTTAATCTTGCATTTAACAATTCTTTTATTCGATTTAGCATTAACCAACAAGCACATTGTTCTTTAAAAGAAAGCTCGAAATAATCTCTAACGTGTCTCTTTGGAACGATAGTTACATGACCATTTGAAAATGATGAATCATCGAATAATGCATACGCTGTTGCAGATTCTGTGATTAATTCATTCTGAGAAGATGGATGACAAAGAGAACAACTTTTCCTCTTATTACTCGCCGGGAGTTGATTAATATGTTGGTATTCGTATATTTCACAATGTTCGGTTAGAATAATAGATTTGAATGGTAAAATTACATTACATTGATAAGTTTTACATTTATGTTTTGAATTATATCGAAAACCACTCCGCTTGACATCTCTTCGTACGGCATAATAAGCCCGACCATCTGAGTTGAGTAATTCGGACACTGCCATAAGAACATGTGCTTGCTCCTCAGGAAGCAAGATATTTAAAACATAATTACACAGGATAGTATCAAATTTCTGTTTTGGATAATCGGGTTTGTAATGTGGATCATATCCAACCACATTTACTTCATTTTTTCTTAAAAATTCATAATCGACACCCAGTCCACACCCAAAATCCAATACTTTTCCCTTTATCAATTTTCTTGAAAATAATTGTTTTGTAGGATATGAAGGCCATTTTCTTTCTTTAATAGTTAAATGAGAATTGGGATTTTGGGGTGAGCGAAAAATCATTATTTTTTATAAATCCAATTTGATTCGAAACCCATATTTTCAGCAATCTGAACTAAAGGGGCAACCGCAGAACGCAGCCTATATTTAAACTCATGTTCTGGCATTTGATAAATAGTTGTTAACTCACTTTGGTACAACGTTGTATAATCTTCAAGAATTTTCAATTTATTTTTTTTGAACGCAAGTCGGAAAGCCTGATAATGAACTCTAGCAAATCGGCCAAAATATTGATCAAGAGATGGTAGGAAATCACTTTTGGCAAAGTTTATGAATTTCGGGACTGGAATCAAATTCCAAAGTTGATCATGGGTGACAAACTTCCATGGAATGAAATGATCAATACTATATTCATTTACAACAACAGGCACTTGTGAATAGATACAATAAAAAGCTTCCTGTTCTTTTAGAACGAAATCCCAAAATCTTCTTGCATTTCTAAGTTTTCGGTTTTTTGGTGCAAAAAGTTTTTCAGCAATATTGGGAACGTTCGGATTATTTTTTTGTAAATAGATCAGCAGATTCCAAGAGCAAAAGTCCATCAAAATCTTATTATGCTTCTGAAGATATTCAAACCAGTTTCGTTGAATTTCAATAGCTTTTTCCTCCTTCCCTACGAACTTATATAAACATAGCTCACTTTGATTCTCAAATCCTTGCTCAGCCAATTTAACGATTTGGGGGTTTATTTCGTAATCTGCTATTCCTCTTAATTCTTTTGTAAACCACGGACGTAAAAAACGATAGGGTACATAACGTATCAAGCTGTCCAAGTCCTTCAAAATCTCGGTGTTTTTAGAATGATTTAATATTCTAAGAACCTCACCAAGAACATCATGTTCTTTGGCATTTTCATTAAGCTGATTTTCTGCTTTTACCTTGAAAGCAATAATCGCTAGTCTATCCTGTTTGCCGAATGAAATGTTAAAATAATTCACTGGATACCAAGCACGCGCTATCATTCTAGCCGATAGTTCTTGTAAAGGAATTACAGGTTGGATTTTTGCGCTGATGTATTCGAGGATTGCGACAAACCAGTAAAATTTATACGAATTGGTCGTATTATTAAAAATACTAGACAAATATTTAATAGGAAGAATGTTTGACTGAGGAAGCCTCATCGGAGTTGATAGCTATTTTCCTTTCTCTTTATAATGGTGTTAGTGTTGTAGTAAGCAATCACTTTTGTTACAAGATCAGTTTAGCTTTGGCGACAAAATCCTTCGTCACCAGTGGCCCTTTTAAACATGGACTCCTTCGCACTTTTTCAACCAGAGATGGGGGTAATTAAATGTTTCGTAGACTGTGACCTACTCCGGCACGTCATCGATATCAACCCAAAGCGAGCTGTCCTGGCCGCGGCACTACTCTATCTATAGACGAACCTGGATAGTAAAATTGCGTGGGAGTGCATGCATTGGTTTCATCACGCAACCGTGATAATTAGAATGAGCGCCACATATTTTGCCAGAGATGAAGCGCTCCTCGTTGTTGCACCAGGTAATTGCATAAGGGAAATCGATCGCTCTCACTTCCAATGAGATGACGCATGGGTGTGCACAGTCACGACGCATCCCTTGTACGCACCATCGACTGCCAGCATTGTGTGATTCGATTTTCACTGAAGATTGTGTAATTTCTTAGAAAAACTTGTCGATTTGTAATTCATTGTCCTCGTCCTATATATCGTTTAAATTTAACAGGCTCTTAACAAAACACGTTCATTAGTCCGGCTTGGTCAGCTACTCTTGCCTTCCCAGTCTTCCAGGCTCATCCCCCTGATTCTGCGAAATTCTTTGACATTATGCGTTACCAAAATCACCTCGTTTGCCACAGCTATGGCAGCGATCAGCAAATCATTGGGCCCAATCGGAGTCCCTGATTTTTCTAAATCGCACCGAATTTTGCCATAAACCTTCGATGCCCTATCATCAAAAGGCAGCGAGATAAAAGGTTCAAAAAACTTTTCTATCCGTTGGAGATTTTTCCTGGGCTTGGCGCTTTTCATAGCACCGTAGAAGAGCTCAGCCTTTACTACAGAACAAAGAATAATGTCTTCCGGTTGTCTGGATTCCAAATTTAAGCGTACGCTTTTTGAAGTTCCATTGAGATAACGAATGCAGGTATTCGTATCCAACAAGTAGCTCATTTCATTATCTCTCGCTTCTCAAATTTCCCCTGGTCGCCTCGTTGTATGGGCGCATCTGCCAAGGAACCATAGGTCTCTTCGATAAATTGCTGCCAATCGAAAGGTCCATTTGCAGGAATCTTTCGGGATTTGACAGTATCATCTGCCGTCGGTACCCTCGCGGGAACCTCTAACGCCTTCATAATTCGGTATAAGAGTTCTAAATAATCATCTGGTATCTTGTCAATTTCTGTTTTCAAGAATTCCTTTGTGACCAAAATATCACCTCGTTTGTTAAATTCCATGCTAATATGATTGTAAACTTAAAACTATCCATAGTTTGTTTTTGTTTCTATATAAAAGATACCGCACACCCTACTTCATCATCTTCGGTTAAAATATTCAGCAACTTATCTTAAATTCACTGTGATTGACTGCAAACCGTTAAACGTGTTCTTCCTTATTCACTTTTAATCGGCCCGGCTTGATCAACTCCTATAAGTGCTCATTTTGTTTCCAGGTAAAATCCCTTCATCGTAGGTAATGGCTTTCTCAAACAACCCCGGATGCTGTTCGTAAAGCCAAACCCATTCGATTTTTTGTTGGAAAAAACAAAAGAAGCATCCTGAGCGACTGCGGTGGTAAATTCCTTTCTGGCCATCCACTTCAAACTCAAGTTTGGTGTAGTAACTAGGCAGCCCTACGCCGCTCTCTATCAAAATTCGGAAGACGTCCTCTTTTACCAAGTTGTCTTCGTTGTCCAAGAGAGGAAAATCTTCCTCCGTTGCCAGCGAGTAGTCGGTGCTTTTCAAGAAGTCGAATACCACCCGATTGAAAACAGAGGTGTTGAAATCCAGTAATGCGTTCAGCTTGCGGGCCTGGCTGAACTGGAGCGACAAGGGTCGATTGACGATTTCTATCAGGAACGGCCATTTTTCTTCTAGAACGTGAGGCCGATAATTCTCAGCTAAATGTTGCCTATTCTCATTTTTAAGCAGTAAGGAAATGACATCTTCACTCCAAATATTTTTCCGAAACGGGAAAATGGACTGAATGTTCGATTTCCTGGAGATGTAGGCTTCGCGCTGTTCGTCCCCCCTAATCGCAACATACGAAACTACGGGGTCTTCTCCGACCCACTGCTCAAACGGCTCGAGTTTGAGCTTCCGCGTACACCATCTGGAACCTGCCGACGGCAGGTAGCCTCCGTACATGGTCAGGAAATGATCAAAGGGGGCTTCGGAGCTGTCGGGCACGGCTTTTAGTCTGATTATGGGTTTGCCGAGGTAGGCCTCCAGATTGTCGATAAGCTGATAGGTTTCGTCGAGTTCTTTGCCCGTATCGCAAAAGTAATACTCAAGGTTCAGGTCGGGATATTTGTCTCGCAAATAAATAGCCAAAGCCGTGCTGTCCTTACCGCCGGAAATGCCGAGTACGTGTCGTACTTTATTCATTTGTGAACTGTTCTTTCAAGAGTTTGGTCAAAACTGTCAGGTTGATTTTCTTGTCCTTCGAAAGCTGGGATCGGATGTTAGCTTCAACTGAGTTAACGTCCACTCTTTTGTCTTTTGGAATTCGAAAGAGGTAATTTGTATGTCCCTCCTGCGTCGAAGTCAGCTCCAATTTCACCACGCATTCCTTGTCCGGATCAAAGTCCAATTGACTGATTTCACAGAGATTATCTAACTCCATCAAAACCTGGCTAAGCCTGTCAAAAACGATTTCTTCTTCCTCGTCTTTGAGCGTGTCCAAAGTCTTGCCAATCACAGCGTGAACGAGCGAATTAATCCACGCCCTCCGATCTTCTAATTCCGATTGCAATCTAACATAAAACGTTTTCTGATGAGGCAGCAACAAATGTCGCTTGAGAGATCGGTAGCGTTTTTCTATTTCGTTCTTGTATTCTGGAAAAGGCAGATTTGCGCAATCAAGCTCCTGCAAAAAATGCGCTTCAACGCGGTCTACCAGACTGTCGAAACAGCCTCTCAATTCCCTGATGGCATTTTGGAGCTGAACAATAAAATCCTCCAGAAGGCTGTCGTCCTCACGCAAATCTACATTCGCATAACCCAAAGCTCTTGGAAAATTCTCAAAAAAAGTCTTCTCAGGGTCCGTGGCATTTTCGATGGCTTCTCGTAGAGCTGCGGCGGGTTTCGATAGTCTTTTCGTCTTGCGCGTGTACTGCGGCAGTTCTTTGTAAAACGTAAGAAAAGGTCTGATCGTGTCGATAAAACTCTGGTTCGAAAAACGGTTCTCGCTGTGCTTCTGCAGTAGCGTCCGATATTTGTTAAACAGATCCAGTTTGATTCCGGTGACGTCAAACGTTTTTATCTGAAACTTGTGGGGCTTCTTGATGATCAATTCGATGACTTCGGGCGTGAGAAAGGGAATGTAACCATTCTCGCCGAAAAGTGCAAAATCGTCCTTCTTGATGAACAAGAATAGCGGCAACCAAAACTCAATAAAGCCGTGTTTGAGTTTGAAAGGCTTTGCAGCCAGCATTTCCTCAAACTCCGATAGACTCTTCCGGCTGACTTTCGCACTATTTAGGAATTCCTGGCTCTTCTGCCAAAGTTCTCGGAAAGATTCTTCTTGCGGGTACGAAAGAAAGTATTTACCATTTTTCCCCTGGTGAATTCCGGTTCTTTTGATCAGCGTGAAGTAGATGGTTTTCTCGGCTGGAAACTTGTCTTTCGGCAAACCGAGATCTGGTATCTCCCAGTTGTTCAGCAGCGCCTGAAAGAAGTTCTTCCTGGCTAAAGTTATGGAAGATGAAAGCCTATGTCGATTCACCAGCTCATTTTGAAATACCGGCGTAGCGTCATAAACTTGTCCACAAATCTTCGAAAGCCAACTGTTAAACTCTGTTCTGTTTGCTATATGTATTTTCGCACCGTTGAAAAACCACATCACATCATCGTCTTTTGAATAAAGTTTGTTGAGAACCTGAGCGTTCAATTGCTCTATTTGATGGGAAAGCGCGTTTTTTAATTCTCTAAAAGCCACTCTGTCGTCTGCAATTGAGTTTATCACATATCTTATTTTCTCGATTTCTGACAGAATCTCCTTAATTGACTTCGTATTTCTATAAAACCCAAATAAGATGGCCTGCTCTACTTTCTGCGAAAATTCGATTATGTCTTGTTCTGAAAGCTTTTCAGAAAAAATAAGATTAATGATTCCGTCCACCTCACCGACAGGGACTTTGTCAATCGGCTGTTCTGACAATTCAAATTTAAAAAAGCGAGGGGTGCCATATTTGTAGTGGACAGCTTTGGCAGAGATGTATGGGAAAGCAAAGTACTTTCTAAGTGCAGAAACTATTTCGCCTATTGGTTCAATTTTGTTAGAAGCTTCTGATATGGCTAATTCGATATCTAAGTCGGTCCCTTCAAACAAAACGAACTTGTTTTTGAACTTTACATACCGAATGATTTTCTTAGATGCTAACTTATTAAGAACTGACTTCGGATCCTCTACCCCAAGACAGATCCGTGCGTACGCTGAAAGGAAATCTAAGTTAAGTCTCGCTGACTCTTTTCCAAAGATGTTGAGTAAGCCAATGGTCTTAACTAACTTTAACGCATCCCTGAGTTCCTTATCGAAATGACCTTCAACTCGTTCAATGGCTTTCTTGATTGCAGACCACTGCACGTAGTGAGGATTATATTTAGTTGAGAGAAACGAATAATAGTTATGCAATAAGTAATCGAAAACATTGCTCAGGTTGTAGAACGGACTATTCCGGTCATCGAAGTCATTTATGCCTCGATATTCGTTTGATTCTAGAAATGTAAACAGAGAACGCTCGTTTTGGCCGTATTTCTGAAGCGCTAAAGTTAAAACCGCAGCGGAGACAATATCTAAAGGAAAGAGTTCCTTAGCTAACTCTAACGATAGGTCGCCTTGGAGAGGGAAAGCATCTGAGGCTTTTACTATTTCGATTAATTCGGGTATATTGGCATTTGTCTCAAATCTGTTCTTGCTTTCAATTTGGCGAGCCGCAAGAAACAAGAGCTGCTCAACTGGCTCATTAAAGGTTAGCTCTTTGAGCCGTCCCTTAACCTTCTCCCACTCTTGCTGCTGATTTCTATACAGACGCTGGGAGTAAGAACCAAAACTCTGATGTAGCGTCGTGATAAAAATGATGTTCTTGTCGGCTGCATATTCAGCAAGCTGTTGAATGAAATAAAGTTCCTTTTCTGGATTATGTACCGCGGCGTACTCCAAGAATTTGCCGAACTCGTCAATGACAATAACCAGTAACACATTTTTGCTTTGTGCTTCTTGATAGTAAGCGTCGAGCTTGTCAAATATTATATCTGTGGACCACACTCCTTGGTTAACGTTCAAATAATCCGCAAAAGTCTTAAGTATGGAATCATACTTCCCTACTAGATTTAAAATACGAAAATTTCTCAATCCATTGAGTTGACCGTCAATGGGTTCGAAATAAGTTTTATCACCATTGAGCGTTTTTTCGAAAGCAAGTAGGAAAGCAGATTTACCGGTACCGTAGGAACCAATAATATTGAATGAGTGAATCCCTACTTTGAAGTCGCTTATTATTTGCTTGAAGATGCGGTGAGCATTTGGAGTGGGAATATAGTTGAAATCCTTGTCGATGTCTCTGATAATATTGATCGAAGGACTAAAATTAGTTTTCATGGTAATAAAGATTTAGAATTTCCCATTTATCCGGTTTTTCTTTAAATTGTAATTCTCTTAAACCAGCATCCTCTGTAAAAGTGACTCCTAGAAATTTGCTGATTACATCTTCGATTTTTGCCATCAGACCACTCGCATTCATGGCATAAACCATCCCTACACTGTTGTAACCATTCAGAAGTTCGTTAAAAGAAATCGAATTCCCATATTGGTCGTTATCAAGCAGGGAAAACAGGAAGATTTCGGTTGGAATTTCTTGCCGCTCTTTACTTTCTATCTTAAACCCGGATCCTGAATCTGACTCAAATCCATCTAAACGCTGCAATAAATCCAGATCAATCAGCAAACCCGAGAAGTCATCCTCAATATTTTTTGTATTTTTCTGAGGTCTAATATAAGTCTTCAAAAAAACATTGATGTCATTCTTAATGGTATTTGTATTATAAGCGTGGCTGTTTTCTTCACATTTTCTTTTAATGAACGAATTCAGGTGTTCCTTGTTGAATTCAATTCTCTCTTTTCTGAATTCATTAAATACCAGAGAATAAATCGAGGCTCTAGCACGAGTAACCAGCAAATAGTGAAAAAGCCAAAGTGTCCCATTGTTTTCTAAATACGGATCTCTACCATCATTTGCAAAAAAATAATTTGCGATTTTTTGTGGTTCGTCTCTTTCATCTATGATTTCAAAAGCTCGCAACCAGTACCTTATCGCTGTCACCATGTTTTTGCCAACACCCAACTCCACAACGGCTGTATCATTTACAAAGCGGTGATTGTTTATCAAGAAATCGTAGCCCTTTTTTAACCAAAAATGTCGGCAGTGAAAGGTTTCATGGCCAGAGAATGTCAGAGTGCTCATTTATTCAGCTATTGTGGATTGGGATTCGATGCGTTCATGGATTTGCGCATGCAAAGGACAGTTCAATATAATTTAAGAAATCCTTTCAAAAAGTCAAGAAAAACTACATCTCGTATGATTTTAAAAATACTGCTCCAATATATTGATACTGTTAAATCTGGTATTCATTTGAAATATCCCTTGCAAATATCCTTGCAACTCTCTATTTTGCCATTTTAAATACAGACCTTAAGCCTTTAAACACGACCATCATGACCGAAGAACAAATCTTAAACTGGCGGCAGGAGTTTCCGATTCTGGCGCAGAAAATTCACGTGGCAAACTGCTCCCAGGGTCCGCAGTCCAAACGGGTTCGTGAGTCGATTGACGCGTACCTGAAAAGCTGGCAGACAGCCGGCATGGATTGGGAGCTCTGGCTGGAAGAAGTCTTCAAAGCCAAACAGGAATTTGCCAGACTCATCCACGCCGAAGCGGACGAAATTGCCCTTTCCACCTCCGCCTCCGCGGCCACCGCGTCCGTGGCCAGCGCACTAAATTTGAGCGGACGGCGCAACAAAGTGGTCACCACCGAAGCCGAATTTCCCACAGTGGTGCTGGTCTGGCTGGCGCATCAAAAATACGGCCTGCAGGTGGCGCACCTGCCTCTGCAAAATGGCCGCATCCCCCTGCAAGCCTATCGCGACCACGTGGATGAAACCACGTTACTCGCATCGGCCACGCACATTTACTACCAGAACGGATTCAAACAGGATCTGCAAAAAATCGCAGAAATCGTGCACCAGCGGGGAGCCTGGTTGTTCGTGGATGCTTACCAATCGCTGGGCGTCTGTCAGGTGGACGTTCGAAAAATGGATATCGACTTCCTGATCAGCGGTAATCTGAAATATTTGCTGGGGATTCCCGGCATCGCCTTTCTTTACGTAAAAAATGAGCTGGTGGAATCGTTGCGGCCGGCGCTCACCGGTTGGTTTGGTCAGGCCGATCCGTTTGCCTTTGACAGCAAATATCTTAGTTTCGCAAACGACAGCCGCCGCTTTGAAACGGGCACGCCGTCGCTGATCACCGCCTACGCGGCACGGGCCGGCATGCAAATCATCAACGAAGTCGGCAGCCAGAACATCGAAGCCCGAATTCGGACCCTGTCGGATTTTACTGTGGCATGCGCCCGGCAGTTGGGTCTGGAATACGCCGGCCCAGAAAATCTCGCCGAAAAAGGCGCCATCACGGCCATCAAAGTGCCAAACCCGCACAAAGTCGAATCCTTGCTCAAAGAAAGAAACATCATCGCTTCGGCACGGGGCGAGGTCATCCGAATCGCGCCGCATTTTTTTACCACCCTGGAAGACATCGAACAAGTTTTGATGGAAATATCAAAAATCATCCGACAACCCGGCGGTGTATTCAGTTGACCGAGCCAATTTAACCCCGTTCAATTAGCAGATGGAAAAACAAAAAGAAGCCGCCTCAGATCGAGCCACCCGGCAAAAATTCGGCTCCGCTTTTGGCATCGCCATGAGCTTCATAGGGGTGGCCGTGGGCCTGGGCAATGTCTGGCGCTTTCCGTACATGGCCGCGGCATTTGGCGGCGGCGCGTTTTTGATCGTATATTTTTTACTGCTCAGCGTGTTTGGCATTCCGGCCCTGATGGCCGAGCTCACTCTGGGCCGAATGACCCGGCGCGGACCGCTGGGCGCTTTCACACAAATCGCCATGCGCGGTGGTAAGTTTGTGGGCTGGCTGCTGTTCTTCACGGTGTTCATGGCCACCTCCTACTACTCGGTGGTGGTCGGCTGGGTGCTGAAATATTTTTTTATTTCCCTGAATGGCAAAATCTCGCACATTCAACCGGCGCCGTTTTTTGACGCCGTTCTCGGCGGGTTCTGGGGGCAATTTCAAACCACGGCTGTGGTCATCTTTCTGGCGATGGTGGTGCTCTATTGGGGCATCAAACGCGGAGTGGAAAAGGTCAGCAAATGGGCCATTCCGCTGTTATTTTTGATTTTCCTGATCTTGATGGTACGCACGCTTTCCACTCCCGGCGCCGCTGAAGGTTTAAAATTTTACCTGTGGCCGGATTTCAGCAAAATCGATTTTTCGGTCACCGCCGCGGCCCTGGGACAGGTTTTTTTCTCTCTGAGTTTGGGCGGCACCTTTCTATTGACCTACGCCAGCTATTTGCCGGACCATTCTAACATCAAATTGAACGCTATTTCAACGGGTTTGGGAGATGGGCTAGCTGCGGTTTTTGCCGGTCTGGTCATCGTGCCGGCAGCTTTTACTTTCGGCCTCGAGCTGGACAGCGGGCCCTCCCTGACCTTTATCATCGTACCCAGTATTTTCAACAACCTTTCCGGCGGAGTGGTTTTTGCCGCGCTGTTCTTTGCGCTTTTGTTCATCGCCGCTTTTCTTTCCAACGTCGCCGCATTCGAAGTGTTGATTACCACTTTGGTGGATGAATTAAATTGGACGCGAAAAAAGGCCATCCTTTTGTTGGGTGCTGTTGAATTAGCTCTGGCAACCGTTTCCATGAACAGTCTGGACTTTTTACTCAAAAACGATCTCATCTGGGGCTCTACCATGCAGCCAATCGGCAGCGCCCTGGTGCTGCTCGGACTCACCTACATGGTGGGTTTGCGCAAAACGCTTTTGGAGGCCAACAAGGGCAACTCCGGCACGCCCCTGGGGCGATTCTGGTTTTACTGGAGCAAATACGTCATTCCGGTGGGCATCGCGGTCATTCTGGCCCTGGGATTGAAAGACGTGTTTCATACTTTCTTTTAGATACTCCATAACTTTACTTTGAAGAATGATTGGAATCATTCTTGAATTAGTTAGCTTTGCGTGAGTGCGTTTTGTTTTTCTCACCTTTTTACTGTGATGACGACAAGGTCATATAAAACTGCTAACCACTTTGTTTCAAAGCGAAACTAAAACCTTAAATATAAGCATTTTATTATTTGAATTGTTTTAGATATTTTGTATTTTACCATACGGTCATTTGGGGTAATTTATTCTTGATAATCCCAACACATCTGGAAACGGTCAAACTTTTTGTTAAACTTTGAATCATGAAACTATTACAGCGTTTACCGCATAACCGCCACTTTCACGATATGCTGTTCTTGCTGTCACTTTTGATATCTCCTTTTCAGGTCTTTTCAGAAGACACGCACACGGCGAAAATCATCGGGCAGGTGCTCGATAAAAACAGCCGATCGCCGCTGGCGCATGTTCAGGTGTTTATCGAATCCATCAATCGCGGTGACGTCACCAACTCAGCCGGCGAGTTTCAGATCGAAAAGATACCGCCGGGGCGTTATGATCTGACGTTCAAAATCCAGGGCTACCAGACCCAGCACAAAAAAGACATCCTGATCAGTCCGGACGAAACCCTGGAATTTCAGATCAGCATGACTACCCAAGTCATTGAATTTGACGAGGTGCTGTTCACTGCAACCCGTCACCGCAACCGCGCTTTTGAAGTGCCGCAGCTGGTTTCCATAGTCGGGGCGGAGGCCATTCAAAAACGGAATCAGGCACAAACGCCCGAGCTGCTGCGGGAAGAGGTGGGCGTGGTGGTGCAGAAAACCAACCAAGGCGGCGGCTCGCCCATCATTCGCGGACTGAAAGCCAACAAACTGCTGTTTTTAGTGGACGGCATCCGTATGAACAATGCCACGTACCGCGGTGGGAATATTCAGTATCTCAACACAGTGGCTTCTCGGGCCATCGAAAAGGTGGAAATCGTGCACGGGCCGATTTCAGTCATGTACGGCAGCGATGCGCTGGGGGGCGCCATCAACGTCATGACCAGACAGCCGATCTTGAACAGCGAAGGGGGCTACCATTTCCGCGGCGCGGTGAGCGGCGGGTTGTCCACCGCCGACCACACCCAGAACACGCATCTTTCTCTCATGAGCGCCAACTCAAAATTCGGTGTGCTGCTGGAGGGATATTTCAGTTCGTTTGGCAACATTACCCGAGGCAGCCAGGGGGGCGAAACGCTAATGCGGCGACTGCAAAACGATTCCCGCACCCAGCGTGTGTTAAACAAAACCCAGTCTCCCAACGATTACGATGCCTTTGGTTTGAATTCGAAAGTGTTGCTGAACCTGTCCGAAACGCAGCAGCTCATGCTGGCTTATCAGCTCAACCGCCAAAGTGCTGTACCGCGCTACGACGTGGTGGAAGCCCGGAAAGATTCTATCCGGCTGTTCGATCCGCAAGAGCGCGATCTGGCTTATATTCAGTATTTCAATCAAAACGGAAATAAGTTTTTCAACAACGTCAAAGCCACGCTTTCTTTCCACCGACAGTTCGAACTCAGACGACGGCAAACATTTGGCAGCGAAAAACAAACGGCGGATCAATTTCAGACGTGGACCACGGGTTTGCAGGTGGAATTCAATAAAATTCTCGCAGAGCACCATCATCTTGTTTATGGTTCTGAAATCTATTTCGACAAGGTTTCCAGCAAATCCTACTCTCTGAATACTCAGACCACAGAACAAGTCACAACGACCCCGTTATTTCCAGACGGCTCCTCTTTTCTCAACTACGGTTTGTTCGTTCAAGATTCATTTCAGCCGCTAAAACGCTGGCAGGTCTTCGTGGGCGGAAGGTTCAGCGCAGCCCAACTAAAAGCGCCGTTTGCCGAAGAATTCGATCGCGATGTTGATTTTGGCACCATCGAGCAAACCACCACGGCTTTTACGGGTAGTCTCGGTTCGCAATTCTCTGTCAACGAAAACTTGAAATTGTCGTTCAATCTGGCCCAGGGATTTCGCACGCCCAACCTGGACGACGTCTCCAAACTGGGCCCGGGCAAAGGCGCCAGCTTCTACGACGTGCCCAATCCCGACGCGGGACCCGAAAAAACTTTGAGTTTGGATCTGGGTTTGAAATTCCATTCTGGCCAACTGGAAGGCAACCTCTTTGGTTATTACAACTATGTCACCGATCTACTCATCCGCAAGCCCGCCCAATTTAACGGCTCGGCTTTCGTCGTGGATGGTGGCGATACGCTGCTCGTTTTTCATAAAGAGAATGCCGGCAAAGCCTACACCGCGGGCATGGCTGCAAATTTTAATTATCGCGTCAATCCAGAGCTCCTCCTCTTTGGGAATCTCAGCTACACTTACGGTCAGAACGTCTCCGATTCCGAGCCCCTGTCCGCCATCCCCCCACTGAACGGTTTGTTGGGAATTCGATGGCAACGACAACACTTCTGGGCTGAGCTGCATTCGAGATTTTCTTCCGCTCAGAGCCGGCTGTCAGCAGAAGACCAACTGGATCTGCGTATTCCCGAAGGCGGGTCTTTAGGATGGTTCACACTGACTTTCCGTTCCGAGGTGCCGATTTCCCAAAAAATCAGTCTGAAAATAGCGGTGGCAAACATTTTCGACCGCAACTACCGCGAGCATCTCAGCGGGTTCAATGCCCCCGGCCGCAATTTTATTCTGGGATTAGATCTGCAGTACTGATTCTGTGAAATTCGACTGATCGATTTTATCTTTTAACGCAAAGGCCGGACGGCGTAGAGATTTCTTTAACCTGATCAATTCCCAAATTCACGGTTTATGGTCATTGGTCATAAATCCGGTTGTCACTCAGGAGGAGTCTTTTTATTAAAGTAAACTGCTGTTAATTAAAAGGATTCCTCCTGAATGACAACGAAGTTGTGAATTAGTCAGGTTAAATAAATTGCGGCTGAAATTCATTAATTTTTCAAATTTAGTACGATTCCTTTTCTCCCTCCCTCCACGAATCCGGCATCTGATTTATTTCTGGACTGTTTCATCAGGCTTAAACTACCCTTCCACTTTCAAAGCAGGGAGCAGTGGGATTTTTAACGCCGCGCGCACCGCTCCCAGGCTGGCCAACATGCCCACGCTAAAAACCGCTATCAGGATGATCGCAAGAGAAAGATAGGGCACCTGCGAAGCGCGGCTCCAGATGTGGGGCAACACCGCAATCACGGCGGAAAAGGTTCCCATGCCGATTCCCAGGATGAGCAGGAAACCGTTTTCAGCGAGCACCATGAAAGCCAGCGTCCGGTGGCGATAGCCGAACGCTCGCAGGGTCGCCAGCTCGCCCCGACGTTCCACCACGTTGCGGATGAGAATCAATCCCAGACCCAAAGTTCCCAGCAGCAAGCCCAGGCCGCCGAGGGTTTGAAACGTGGAAAGGTAGGTGTTTTCCACCGCCTGAAAATTGGCCAATTTATCAGCGGTGGACGTGATGTCGAAACCGTAATCGGTTAGATTTTTTTCCAAAATTTGCGCACACTTATCGGATTCCGAAGGAGGAGTTTCCATTAAAAAATACGCATAGCCGCTTTGATTCGGGAAGTGCTTTAAAAATAAATTTTCAGAAATGAGTAGCTCGCTCTGAAAAATGCTTTTTTGTAACAGGCCCATAAATCGCAGTTTAATCTTGCTTCCCAGTTCATCGGTCAAAATCAAGTCCTTTCCTAAACCAGAGTGCAAAATCCATTTCACGGAATTGTAATCGCCAAAAGCCGGAATCACATCGGGTGCGATTTCCCTATTCAGAAGCTGCCAGGGATTATTTTGCTCGTCGTTTGGCGATGACGCCAGAGCCTGAAAACGAAAGCCGCCGCGTTGAATGAACTCGTCCGGCACGCCGAGCAACCGCGGTTTTTCCACACGATACAGATTCAAGCAACTCGCGTCGTCACCAGGCAGATAGCGGCAGGCGTAAATGTGTGAACGCTGCAAATACTGCGATTCCTCATCGCTGAATCCCAGCTCGAATCGCCCTGTTGCCGTACTCAAATCGTGATGCAGGGGCACGTCTGCCTTCGCCGCCAGCGTAAAGCCCCCCGCGCCGGAATCTTTCTGCAGTACTTCCTGGTCAAAGTCCAGACGAAACGCTTCCACCGCCACGATGACAAAACACGCGCTGGCAACCAGCGCCGCACTCAGCAGGCTGCGTCCCGGATTTCTATGTGTGTTTCGAAAGGACAGGCGTACCATCGGCGCTCGACCCGTATTCCATCCCACAGTCGAATGCGGGCTTCTGAGCCAGATCGAAAAATAGGACAGGCTGGCAATCAGCAGAATGGCGCCGGCGCCAAAAAACAAGCCGGTGGCAGCCGACGCGTCCACGAAAAAGGCAGCCACTGTCAAACTCACCGACAGTATCAAGTTGACCAGAGAGATCATTTTTGTCCAGCGCCGGGCTGGCGAAAATCTCTCCTCCGTCGTCACCCCTGCCAGCAAGGCCGGTGGCGGCACTTTGCTTAGTTTGCGAAAACTCAACCAGATGGCAACCAGATTAACCGTTAATGAAATGCTCGCTCCCAGTGCCAGGCTCAAAATCTGAACGTGCAAAAACAGAAAAGGCGCGCCAATGGCCGACAGCCACCAGGTACGCAAACCGTGCATGAGCAAGCCGGCGTAAAAAACCGCTCCACCAAGTCCCAGAACGGCTCCGGTTGCCGCCAGAATAGCTCCTTCCAGTAAAAATTGTTTCCGGACCATTTTCACAGAAAACCCCACCGACAGAAGAGTACCGATTTCACGCACCCGCCGTTCCACCCCCAGACGAAACATTAAACCCACCAGCAGGGCGGCCGAGACGATTAAAAACAAACTAAAGCCGAAAAAAAGCCCGCTGAAATCGGTGGCGCCGGCAGAGGACGCCAGGCCCTGTTTTTTCACCGGCTGGAACACATAATCGAATTGTTCGGGTCGAACCGTTTCCAACAGCCGCTTCTCGAAAACAGCTCGGGTTTCAACCACATCCAGGCTCTCTGCCGGTGCGATGCGCATGGAAGTCACCTTGCCAAATCGGCTGCCCCACAATTTTTCGCCGGTAGCAGCCGGAATAAACGCTTTGGGAATGGCGCGATAATGGTCCCAGTAGGCCTCATCCACGGGTCGAATCAAATTCAAATCGATGGCAAAGGGCGGATCCCATTCCGTCATGTCGTCGGTATCGGAAATGCCGGGGTAGTCCGGCGTCAGCGTGGAATCTACTGCAAAGCCTTTTAATGCCACGATCCCCTTCAAATTGAAAGTGGCCTGATTGGTAATCAATTGATCCGCGGGCCCCACTTCATAATACTGTATATGGATTTTGTCACCGGGCTGAGCGCGCAAATCGTGGGCCGCCCATTCATTCAGCAAAATCTCGTCATCTGAAAGCTCCGTCACCGGCTTTCCGTTGACAAGGGTCCATTCACCAAACGCGGGGATTTCGGAAACCTGCAGGGCGGACACGGTTGAATACGGCAGCCGCCGCTCGCGGACACGCATGGAATTGGCCAGATAGGTCAAGATGGGCAGAACCGGCGCGGCAATATCTTCCGCCACCGTCGCAATTAATTCCTCCAGGGGCGGCGCCAGCAGGGACTCCCGACTCTCCAGCAGCAAAAAGGTCTCCTGCTCGGTCATCTTTAAATCGAGATCATCCAGCGTGAGAGCGGAGCTCAGATGATGCTGCAAAGCGGCAGACAGGTCGCTTTCTGTCGTATTTGATCGCTGAGACAGCAACAGGGCGTTTACCTCGTCTTGCCGGGGCAAAATGGTCTGCAAGACCGGCAGCGAAATAAACGCGTTGAGCGGCATGGTCTGATGTGGGTGCAAGCCGAATCGAGCGACTCCGCGATCCGGCAGTACGCGCGTTATAATCACCCGCACGGTTTCCACCACCTCATCTGTGTGTTTCCGACCCATCAACGAGCCGCGGGCAACGGTGCTGGGACGGGGAAAAGAAATCAGTAAATGATCGCCGGGTTTTGCCTGTAGCTCTTTTTGCAGTGACCGGTTAATGACGATGGAAGGCATATTTTGGCCTGCCGATTTTTTTAAGCCAGCAGAAAGGTGAGTCAAAATTGAATCCGATGCGTAAAAAGTCAAAAATTGTTCGTCGATGGCCAGAAGATTGACGTTTGAAGCTCGCGCCCGGGATTGAGTATGCAAAGCGTTCCCGTTCAAAAAGATGGCCGAGGCGATGGCGTCAAATTGCTTTTCGAAGCCCACCGATTGAATTAAATCCAACAGGAGGTCTTCCCGAAGAAACTTTTGTCGCACCAGAACATAGTCGATTTCGCCCAGACGGGCCAGCGTTAAATCGCGCAGACTTCCGCGTACCGAATCGCCCACCAACAGGGCGCCGGTCAAAACCGCAGTGGCAACCGCCGCCGCCAAAACCACCGCCAGATTGAGACGCCAGTAGTAGGCTAAACTGCGACGCATTTTCCCTCCTGCAATTCAAAACGTCGGTTGAAGCGGGCAGCGAGCTCGAGGCTGTGGGTGACCACGATGAGAATGTTTTTTTCCTGCTTATGCAGCTCAAAAAACAGATCCGCTACGTTTCCGGCGGTTTGGCGATCCAGATTGCCGGTGGGCTCGTCACATAGTACGATTTGGGGCTGGTTGATCAAAGCTCGCGCGATGGCCACCCGCTGTTTTTCCCCGCCGGAAAGCTCGGCCGGTCGGTGCTCGAGGCGATCCGATAGTCCCACTCGCGATAGAAAATCTTGTGCGCGCCGCAAAGATTCGCCGTTCGATTTCTTGAAAGCCAGCGTGGGTAAAAGCACGTTTTCCAACACAGAGTACTGCGGCAAGAGGTGATGATCCTGAAAGACGAAGCCGATGTTTTGGTTGCGAAATTTGGCTAAATCGACCTCAGAAAAGGTAAAGGGGTCCTGACCGGCTATGTGGATTTGACCGGAGGAGGGAGTATCTAACGTGCCGATGAGGTGCAGCAATGTGCTTTTACCGCAACCTGAAGGCCCGGTGATCACCAGGGCTTGACCTTCCGATATTTCGAAAGAAACGCCCCGCAGCACGGGTACCGACCGGGATTCGGCGCCGTAGTTTTTATACACCTCTTTTAATTGCAGCGATACGGCGTTTGACTTTTTCATAATGTTTGCGATTTAAATTTATTGAAAAGATTTTGGCCGATTAATATTGGTTTCAAATATCTTAGTGGTTGTTAGAATGGCTTTTTGAACCGAGCCAGTCGAAATCTCAGTTAAACCAACTGCATAATGATTTTCTACTCTTTTGAAGTCTCTGATATTTTATCTGCAATAAAATCGGGGATGGGAATGGCTTTGATTTTTTCACCGGGATTGCAAACGCAGCAGGCCGAAGTCATCTGTCCGCGGGCAATGATTTTTTCATCGCGCGTGAACAGGAATTTGTAAGTCAAGGATTTGTTGCCCTTCCTGTAAACCGTCAGGTAAATATCGATTTCTTCTTCGAAGGTAGCCGGGCTCAGATATTCGCAGGAAGCCGCCAGTCGCGGCCAGCCGATTTGGTCGCCGTTCAATTGCGTGGAAACGCTGGTTCCCAGTGAGTGCAGGAATTCGTGCTCCGCCGTCTCCATAAACACAAAAAAACGAGCGAAATGCACAATGCCTGCCAGGTCGGTGTCGGCAAATTCAATTTTTCGTTTGGTACGAAAATCACTTTTCATGTTTGTCATTACGTGTTATTTCCCTTTTTCTGAATTAAATTGATCATTCTGAACCACCCGCGCCTTTTCCGCCTGAGACGCCGCCGGAGCGGGCTTGTACAACGTCACCAGGCAACCTCCAAGTGCAGCCATCAAAATACCCGCCACAAACTGCCAGCGCAAATGGCTGAATCCACCGGCGGGCGGATGAACCGCCAAAGCGACCACAGCATTGACTACCGGTGCCCCAGCGAAAACAATGGACATGACCACGCTCGGCTGACCTTTAGCCCCAAAAGCCAGCAACACACAAAATGCACCCAGGGCCCCGACGATGCCGGCCGCCAGCGACCAGAACATGCCCTTCGCGGAAAAACTCCAAGTAGCGCCGTTTATACCCAGGATGATCAGCGGCCCGATGACAGCGGTGATCAAATACGCGATACCCACAAACAAAAAAGCTTTGTAACGACCGTTGGCTGCATCGCCCATGGCCACCTGACCGCTGTGCAGAAAAATGCCATACACACCCCAGGAGATAACCGTCATCAGGACGAATAGTAGCCAGGCCAAACCGGACGTTGATGTTTCAGCAGTGGTCATATTTTGCTCTTCCTTCAGGATTCACCCAGGTAATAA
Source organism: bacterium (assembly GCA_046757025.1). Classification (GTDB taxonomy): domain Bacteria; phylum Zhuqueibacterota; class Zhuqueibacteria; order Oceanimicrobiales; family Oceanimicrobiaceae; genus JBHHXN01. The sequence goes on along the minus strand of JBHHXN010000008.1, from coordinate 43,514 downwards.
TTGACTCAAGTTTCGCAGTTGTGTAATCAATTGTTTTTAAGGTGTTTTACTCAAACTGAATTCACAGAATTCTTTATAATAACTTTAGTCACAAAAATTCCAAAATATGAGTATGTAGCCAGTTATTGCAAAAGTCATCTTAAAATCGACTTTTTGATTTACGATAAAAAAGGCGCTTTACCACTGAACACAGGATTATCAAATAACCACTTTTTTTTCAACGCGGAGGCCGCGGAAAGCGCAGAGCGTTTCGCAGAGAGATATATTATTCTCTGCGTCCTCGGCTCTGCGTTAAGGAGAAATGTTAGAATATGTAAATAACGACTCAATCACTCCAATTTTGGAATAGTAAGGTAATCTCTCTTTCATAGTAATTGCTGAAATACAAATTCATCGGCCGGATCTTATTTGATTTTGTTTAAATTCTAACTGCAAAACTTGAGCAAATGAGAATGAAAACATTATTTAACATACTTTTCATAAACTTTCAGCGTGGCTTCTGCCATGGCCTGCGAGCTGAAGGATTTTTGAACGGCCGCTTGGCCCTTTTGCCCTAACTTTTTTCTCAGATCAGCATCTTCCAGAAGCTGCAGAATGCCGTGGGCTAAAGAGTGCGGCGAGTGGGGAGCCACCAGAATCCCGCCGCCGGTGGCCGCCACGATCTCTGGAAAAGAACCGTGTCGCGGTTGCACTACCGGCACGCCGTTGGCCAGCGCTTCCAGTACAAACAATCCTTTGGCCTCTTGATATGTAGTGGGTACCGACAACACATGCAGTGAGCTGAGAAAAATGATTTTACTCAAACGATCCACCTCGCCCACATATTCAAATGAACCGCCGAATCCTCTTTCAGCGATTTGTTTTTTAATATCATTAAAATAAAGACCGTCTCTTTTTGACAAATAGCCCGCCACTTTAAGCTGAATTTTGTCGCGACCGAGCTTTTCCCACAACCGATAGCAGGCCTGAACGAGCAAGTGCAGACCTTTTTCCGGACAAATCCGCGCCAGGTAGCCGACGATGAAAGAATCGCTTTGCACGTTGATACGGCCGTTTTCCAAACCATCCAAATTAATGCCCAGTTTCACGGTGTGCATTTTCTGTTTTTGCACGCTTAAAAATTCAGCCATGAAGCCGGCATAGTAATCGCTGGTGGCGATAAAGGCATCGACGTTCTGCGCTTTTTCCTGCAGCAGCAGCCGCGCCTCTTCTTGGTACGGCTCGATCAAATCCTCCAAAAAGAGATCTTCCCCCTGAACAGCACAGAGCACCGGCACCTGCAATTGTCGTTTGATCTCGCGCGCCATACCCAAAAACATGGAATTGGTGAGCTGAACCAGATCGGGTTGATAGTCGTTTTTAAGCCAGGTGACCAATTTTGCCAGCTCTTTTTTTTGATGCCCGTGCTCGCCCTTTAACACCGAAACCGTTAAAGTGCCTAAGTCGCGGGCATTGGTGGACGAACCCAGTTTGGATATCCATTTCAACAAAAACGTTTGATTTAAAAAATCGTCAACCCGCCACGGGGTACGGCGAAATATTTTAAACTTCTCCTGCAAATACACGTTCAAACCGCCATAAAAAACGCGGCCCAAACTGACGTTGGTCTCGTCGGTGCGAAGCGGCGTGTAGGTGGGAATCAAAGCCACCTGGTGCCCTTTCTGCTGTAATGCGGCCGCCAGCGTGTTGTCGTGAATGCAGCTTCCGCAGTACATTCCGCCGGCGCCAGCAGAGATGTAGGCGATTCTCATAATTTTATTTAGGGAAAGCTATTGTCATTATTAACTTTTTATTTTTTACGAATGTCGCAACGTTCTTGCTGCTGGCCGTTAGCCAATAGCTAAAAGGTTACCCAAATCCCAACTATCCGGAACGACTCTCCACTTTTTTCTTTTCCAAATCTTCGTCGGGGCTCTGCCGGGTGCTGGTAAAAAATTTATCAAGGATCGCTTGCTGGGGTGTCGGACTCAACAGGGAGCCGATGATCATGGCCAAAGTGGATACCGGCAAAATCACCGCCACCGGCATGACTCCGCTGCCGCCGACGGTGTATCCCGGCTGCTGCCACCCCTGAATAAAAAAGTACGTCCAGAGCCCCACCACGCTGATGACAGAAGCAAAGGCGCCGTATTTGGTACTGCGTTTCCAAAATAACGCCGCAAACACCACCGGGAACAGAGAAGCGAATCCCGTAAAAGACCAGACCCCCAGTTTGAAAATACTGCGATTGGAAACCAGCGACAACACGTAGGTGACCAGCAGCACGGCAAAAACGAACAGCCGCCCGAAAAGCACCTGCTGCTTTTCGCTCATTTTGTCATGGAATCCATAATGGCGGGTGATGTCCTGTGTAAACATGCTGCCGATGGACAGCACCTGCGAATCCAGCGACGACATGACCGCTGCAAACACCCCGGCAGCTAACAGCCCGGCCAGAATGTCGGGCGAATACATGTCGATCATTTTTACTAAAATAGAATTGGCCGCCGGGCCTTTTAAGCCTGCAAAATCGATACTGCCCAGGACTCCCAACAAAACGCTGGGAACCCAGACCGCGGCAATGCACAGAGGATAAAACATCAACGGCCGCCGGAAACTTTCTGCGCGATTGGCAGATAGCCAGTGCATGAACATGTGTGGAAACATCCCCACGGACAGCGGAATGCAGGTGTACGTCAACAGCCGCAGCGGCTTGATCAATTCCCCGCGTACCAGCAACTGTGGGTGCTCTTCGGCCACCCTATTCATAGCGCTGGTCAGCCCGCCCAGTTTATTGACGATGACGTAAAACGTGACACCGCCCAGTATCATGAACACCAGGGTTTGAAAGGTGTTGGCCCAGGCGGTGCCGCGCAATCCACCATACGTCACATAAATTAGCACCACAATGCACACCAAAAGGCCGCCGGCCCATTCCGGAAACTGCCCTTGCGTGATTTGATTCATGGTCACGCCGCCGGCCATCACCCCGATCAGCAGGTACGGGATCACAAAGCCGATGAGCACAAAAAAGAGCAGCAAGCCGAGTCCGTCAGATCCCCAGCGCTCTCTGAAATATTGTACCTGGGTCAAATAGCCGAATTTTTTTCCCAAGGCCCAGGCACGGGTACCCACAAAAAAGAAAACACACGGGATGATCAAGGCTGAGCTGGAAGCCATCAAGCCAAACACACCGATGCCGTTATGATAAGCTTCTCCGGAAGCGCCTAGCAAGGCAAAAGCGGTCATATTCGTGCCGAACAGCGACATCAAAAGGATGAAAGGGCCAATGGTGCGGGTGGCCACGAAATAATCTTCTCCCGTACCGCGAAACAGTTTGTGGCTAAAAGCTCCAATCCCAATCACTAAAGCCAGGTAGATAAAAATAATGATCAGTGTCATCTCAGTATTTCCTTTTTGTCTTTAGTTTGGGAAGGATGGGGCCAGGCATATTTGACCAACAGAATCATCATGAGGGAAGCTGCGGCGCAGTAAACAATGTGGTAAAACAATCCGATGGGAATGCCGAAAACCAAATCGGCATTGTGCCAGAACCAGAGATCGTTGTGGAGCAGATACAAAACAAAAAGGGCTAGAAACAAGCTCCATTTTGGAAAGGCTTTTTTCACAAATTCCTCCTCAAATTAAAAATTTAGAATTATGCAACATAAGGTGTTTAGCCTTTATAGTCCGCGTGAAAACTTGTAAAACGAAACTTCTGTCATTCTGTAGGAATCTTTATTACTTGGACGTAAAGTGCTGTTTATTAAAAAGATTCTTCCAGAATGACAATACTGGGATGTTTGGTTTATAGTCTATATTTCAACTTTTCACACAGGCTCTTGAGGTTGAAACAGGCTAAAAGCCTGTACACCCTTTTCTATTCCATGGCTGAAACACGAAGCTGAATCTCATTTTATACTATTTGAATATAAGTCAAAAGTAAAGTGCAAAAACGCGTCCTATTCAGGAATCTGGCAGAATTCTCCTAATCGTTCAAACAGCCCAATGACGGGTTCCCTGAACACGTTGCCCACCAAAATATTGATGATGTCTTTTCTGCATTCGGGATGTTTATTGAGAAAGCGCCCGAAGCTAAAATCCCGCGCATAAAATGTGTACACCAGCTTCCGAATGGACTCCATGCCGGCCAGATACTCACTCTGAAATTTCCCCAGTTGCGGCGCAGAAAAGTCTTGATTTTTTAGCGCTTCATGAACGCAGGCCGCGGCGAATTCCGCTGATTTCAACGCTAAAAAAACGCCGGAAGAATAGATGGGATCCAAAAATCCAAAAGCATCGCCCACCAGCACCCAGCCTTGGCCGGCGATCTGCTCACTGCGATAGGAAAAGTCTCGGGTGATCTTCATCGGAAATAACTGCCGGGCCGGCGCCAATCTCGGCTGCAACGCCGGGCAGATTTCCAGCTCACGTTTGAAAATGTTTTGTAGATCTTCCAGAGCTTGCCCGAGCAGATAATCGACATCGCCCACGACGCCCACACTCGTCAGGTCTTGAGGCAGGGGAATGAACCAGAACCACGAATCCTGATTTTGCGTTTGAAAAATGAGGGTGGCGCCTTCATCCACCCCAGTGTCGCGAACGCTGCCTTTAAAATGGCTGAACACTGCGGCTTTTTTCAATGCCGGTTCGCGCCGCTTGAGGTCCAGTTTCCGCGCAATCAACGTGCTCTGACCGGAGGCATCCACTACAATTTTGGATTGAATATCGTACAAGCTTTTATCCGGCAAGCGCACACGTACGCCCGTCGCTTTCGATTCTTCAAACAACACCTCTGTCACACTGACTCCCTGATGCACCTGAGCACCTTTTTCCCGGGCATTCTCCAGCATCATCTCATCAAACTCGCTGCGCAGCACCTGCCAGGTTTGGGAGCTTTCGTGTGAATCATTTTCAAAAAAGTAAAAGGGCGCCGAAGCTCGACCCGAACGCGAATAAAATTGAACGCTGCATTTTTGCGGAAAAGCGCTGCTTTTCATTTTTTCCAGCACGCCCAGCTTCTTAAGGGTCCAGTAGGTGCCAGGCATGAGCGACTCGCCGATGCTGAATCTTGGGAAAATCTCCCGCTCAAACAACTGCACCCGGTGACCTTTCTCAGCCACCAGTGCAGCCACGGTGGCGCCGGCCGGACCGCCGCCGATGACGACGACGTCGGTGGGTCCTGAAGTCAAATTAGGGATTAAATTTGTGTTAGGCTTGTTCATTTTTTACTCGAACAATCATTTTAAAACACAAAATCCATGGAGCCATAAAACGCCCGTGGGTTGGCCGGCGTCACCGAAAACGCGTTAAATCCGCGGGTTTCATAAGCCCGATCGGTGATATTCTTGACATTCAAGCTCCAACGGAAATTGTCGTACGTAAAATGCAAAGTCGCATCCCAGGTCAAATAATCATCTATTTTGTACAGGTTGTCTTCATCGATGAATTGACTACTGACATAGCGCAAACCGGTGCCGGCGCTGAGGCCATTTTTAAAGGATTGGGTCACCCAAAAATTCATGATGTGTTTGGGAGCAAAAGCCGGCGTGCGTCCGCTGTGGTCATCGATTTGATTGGTGAGAAAATTAAACTCTCGAAATTCCGTCAGCTCCGCATCGGTAAAAGCGTAGTTGAAAAAAGTATGCAAGCCTCTGGCCGGCAGTGCAGCGATTTCAAATTCCACGCCCTGTGAACGCTGATCGCCGGTTTGTTGCGGTACGCCGGTGACATCATCGGGAATGTCGATGTGGCTTTTCTCGAGATAAAAGAGCGCCAGCGAAGTCGTGAGTCTGCCGTCAAACAGTTTGAGTTTGCTACCCAGCTCATACTGCACACTCTCTTCTGGTTTGGGTGAACCCAGCGTAAGCGTGGAGGGTGGAGCAAAGGATTGCGCCGCGTTGGCATAAACGGTCAGGTTCGACTGCGGGGAAACCACCAGTCCAACCATGGGACTGAATTTCTGATAATTTCTTTTATTTTTTGAATCCAATAAAAGGAAACGCTTTAAATCCACCAGATCCGTGCGCTCATCATCATAATCGATGATATCCAGACGCCCGCCATAAAACAGTTGCAGCTTCTCTGAAAACGAAGTCTGACTGATAAAATAGGGCGCGAACACAAAGCTTCTGGCTTCTCCGGAAGCGATGGGAAATGGCTGCAACTGGTTCATGCTGGCAATGGATTCATCTGGCTCGAACAAATCCAGCGCCGGCAATTCCGCTAAATTGAGATGAAAATCGTCATCCAGCCAGGCGGTTTCAATTCCGACAACCACTTGGTGGCTCAGGATACCAGTCCGGAAATTTAGCAAACTTTCCAGTTGATTTCCGATCAACTTTTGCTGATCATCCAATGAATTCAGCCGGCGTAAAACAATGAATTTTCCAGGTACGGTGAAATCCGCAAAAGCGCCGTTTAAAAGCGTGCCCACGGACTGCCAGTTCAGTTGAGTGAAATAAAATTTATTCCGCAAGGTGAAAGACGTATTGACGTCTCGTTTAAAATCGAGTCGTATTCTGAAAAGCTCCTGGTTTGAAATATCCAGGGGTGTTTGATAAGACTGCGTACGGCGTACCTCCGGCAAACCAGCAACCGGCTTGGGTAACGGCGATTCACCAAACTGAAACAAAATGGGGATGCCGGAGTCCGGTTTGTTTTCGCTATTGACGTACTCGAAATTCGCCGTAATCGAAGTGCGATTGTCCACTGACCAGGTCACGGCCGGGTTGATGGCGTAGGAAAGGTGATCCTTCTGGTCGCGATAGTTTTCCGAATCCTGCCAAAGGCCATTCAAACGAAAAGCAAGGTTGTCATTGCCGTTATTCAAACCGACATCAAAGGTGCTGCGGAACGAGTTAAAGTTGCCGTACGAACCCGAAACAAAGGCAAAATTCTGAAACAGCGGCTGTTTGCGAACGAGGTTCACCGCGCCAGACAGCGGGTTGCCGCCATAGAGAAAGGCGCCAGGACCTTTCAGCACTTCCACACGTTCAATGTTGTACAGGTTATAAAAACTGACTTCTGGTTCGGCGGCGCCGTCCGTGAGTACCAGGCCGCTGGAAAGCGACTCAAATCCACGGATGAGAAAAAAATCGTGAATACCAAAATTATTTTGCACATTCACACCGCTGACATTTTTCAGCGCGTCGCCCATGACGATGCCGTTCTGGTGGTCGAACAGCGCTCGGGTGACCACGCCAATGCTGGCGGGAGTCCGCAGCAGCGGCGCCGGTAGCTTAGTGGCGATGGCGCTGATTTCAGGAATGGTCAAATAACGCTTGCCGATGACGGTGATGGTATCGCGCATGACGTAGTGTTTGGTGTCGCCGTCATCGGCGTGTAAATGCGTTGGCGCCAAGATGCCGCAAAGAAGCAGCAGAACAAAGCAGGGCCACGCTCTATGTAATAATCTCATTTATTCCTGTCCTCCATATCTTAAAGTTACAAGACTTCTGCAAAATGAATTTACGGAGGGGTGTCAGGCATCCGCCTGCTTCAACAAAAGAGTCAGTGTGAAAAGACCAATCCAGGGGGGTATGTCATTCTGGAAGAAACTTGTTAATTTGACGTAAAGGGCTGTTTATCAAAAAGATTCTTCCAGCCTGTCCCGCAAGGCGAGAAATGACAATTAAGATGCTTTTAGTTCTTAGTTAACGTTTCGACTTTTCACACCATCTGTAAAGGTTGAACACCTCATTTTGCAGAATTAAATAAAATTACCTCAATTTTATATTAAAATAAACCAAAAAAGCCAACAAATTTCAGAAATTGAAAAACATTTTAAATTTCATAATCGGTCGGACGCAGAAAACTCCAGGCAAAGCATGGCCTTTTGGTTGCGGACGTACAATTTTCCGCCTGCCAGGGTGGGCACGGTCCAGCATCTACCTCGCAACACCTGAGCACTGGCCACCTCGAGATAGTTTTCCGGTGTAGCTTTGATCAAAAGCAATTTTCCGCGCTCACTCAGAACAATCAAATGGCCGTCGGCATAAAACAAAGCGCCTTTTCCGAAGCCGCGTTTGGCCCATTGCGATCGGTGGTCGTTCACATCCACGCAGCGCAAGGTGCCTTCGTCAAAACCGTACAAATGACTTCCCACTAATATCGAAGAAGAGAAGTGGTTGCGCATCACGCGGTTTTTCCAGATTTCTCGAACCGTCACCCGGCCATTCACGACCTCCATTTGCTGCACCGCACCGCCCACGTTGTAACCGGAGGAAATGAACACTCGGTCCGGGGCAATAAAAATGGGCGTGGCCGCGTTGACATTGTAGCTCGTACGCCAGGGGACGCTCCAGTATTTTTTACCGTTTTCCGGAGCCACGGAAATCAGAGCGGCACCGGTGAAAAACAGAATTTGCTTCACGCCGCCCACGCTCACTGCCACCGGCGAAGAATAACCCGGCAAGCTGGTTTTGGATTTCCAGACCACTTTGCCATTGAATTTGTTAAAAGCTATGACACCGTAATCGCCGCGACCGCCCACATCCACCAGAAGCAAATTCCCGTCCACCAGAGGGGAGCAGGCCACGCCCCAGGTGGGAATCTGTGCGCCATACTCGGCTTTCAAATCATGGCTCCAAATTTTGTCACCGTTTTTTACATTCAGCGCGTAAAGCCTGGCCGTGGCGCCCAGCGTGTACACCGCTTCCCCATCCACCGTGGGAGTGGAGCGCGGGCCATTTCCGAAGGAATTTCGATAGACCCGGGCCTCGGATTGAAACCGCCAGAGCTCGCGACCCGAACCCGCATCCAGACAAACCACCACTTCGGCGCCGGCGTCACCGTACATGGTAAACAGTCGGCCATCGGAAACAGATATGCCGGAATAGCCATCGCCGGATGGCGCCTGCCAAACCACTTTCGGACCGCTTTCCGGCCAGTTTTTCAGAATGCCGGTTTCTCTGGAAACGCCGTCGCGTTGGCGACCGCGCCATTGCGGCCAATCAAAGCGATCTTTTTCTCCCGAACCAGAAATGCCTTGCTCCACCAGCAAAAAGCCGCTTCCCAACAAAATGCCGGTATAGAATAAGCTCAAAAACCGAGCGCTGGTTTTTTTCATTCTCATAATACCTCCAGCACAAAATTGTTATTCGCCCCAGATAAAGACACAGTGTGGTTCCTCCTGCCCAACATCAAGACGATAAGGGAAAAGGGGGGGCAATAATTGCTCATTGAAGGGTTTAGATTATTCTGACCCGGCTGGATTATTTTCACCAATTAAATCGATACAAATAATTTGATATTGATTTCGTGCAAACAATTTGCCATTGGCAAGGGAAGGCGGAGTCCAGCACTTACCCGACAAAACCTTGACCGAAGTGAGTTCCCGATAGCCGGTATGTGTGGCGTCCGCGATGACTAATTTCCCACGTTCACTGAAAATGAACAGATGGTTATCCGCTAAAAAAATATTTCCCATGCCAAAGCCCTTTTTCTTCCACATTTCGAAGCCGCTGTAAACATCGATGCATTTCAGCGTTTTGCGATCAAATCCAAAAAGGTATCCATTGTAGCAGATGGCGGTGGAAATACGGTTGCGCATTATTTTGCTCTGCCAGATTTTTTGAACCTCAAACGCCTTTTTATCCCCATGGATTTTTAACATGACCGCGCCTTTGTCGTAACCCGATGAAATGAAAATCTTGTTTTCAGGTATCACGACGGGACTGGCGACATTGGCGCCCTTGTAGGTTTTCCACGGAAAGCGCCAATAAATCTTGCCCTCTGGCGAGATGGAAAGTAATTGATTTCCCGTTAAAAATAGAATCTGACGCACACCGTTCAAATTCACCGCCACCGGCGATGAATAGCCGGATCTATCCGACTTGAGCGGATAATTGGATATATCGAAATGTTCAGGCAGGGTCCAGGTTCGCCAAACTAATTTGCCGGTGTTTTTATTTAAGGCCACAATCTCATTTTTAGAATTCCGACCCACTTCAATCAAAAGCAGTTCGCCTTCCACGAGGGGGGAAGCCGCGAATCCATACCGTGGTCTCTTCGCACCCAGCTCTTTCTGCAAGTCAACCTCCCAGATTTCATAACCAGAATCGGCATTCAATGCGTACAATAAACCGGTGGCGCTCAATACAAATACCTTGTCCCCATCCACGGTGGGGGTGGAACGTGGTCCAGCGCCTTCACGATTTAAGAAATAGTCGTCCACGGCAAAAAGCCAGATTATGTGGCCGGAATCGGCTTCCAGACAAATCACGTACTCCTGCCCCCACGATTCGTCGTACATGGTATAAACTTTGTCGTTTTTCACCGCGATTCCAGAATAACCATCTCCCAGAACTTGCTTCCACAAAACGGTTGGGACGTCATTTGAAAAGCTCGTAATCAGGTCGGTCTCGTATGAAATGCCGTTGCGATTCGGACCGCGCCACTGCGGCCAGTCATAATTGGAGCTGGACTTCTTATCGCCCGCCAGCACAGTGCTGTTCAACAGGACAATCAACCCTAAAATAAACAAGATGAAACTACCAAGTGTAAAATATTTTTTACGACTCAACTTAAATTCTCAAAACTCAGGTTGGATGGTTATTTTTTAGTTGCTTTAATTCCATTCGTTAAATCAGGTATAACGGGCGTTTCGAAATGATTCAGAATAAAATTCCGGCAAAAGCTGATCCACTCGCAGCAAGCCGCTACGGGTCAGACGAACCTCATTCTGTTTGCAGCTCAACAACCCCTCCTGTTGTAGTTTTTGCAAAGGCCGCTCAAACTTTTTTAATATGTCGGTATTAAACTTCTCTTTAAAATATTTCGTCTTTATTTTGCCCAGTTTTAACTGTAAAATCATCTCACGTGTCAATTGTTGTTCGGCAGTGGCGGTAAAGGCTCGATGCAGCGGCAAGTTATTCGATTGCAGTTTTGCCAGATAATCGTGCCAGGCCGCGGCATTTTGGTAGTGCACGCCGCTAATATGTGAAAAAGAGGCCACGCCGGCGCCGAGCATATCGGTTCCCCGCCAAACCGAATCTCGGTAAACAAACTTACAGGAGTGATTGTCTTTAACCATGGTGTACGCGCTGGAAATTTCATATCCAGCCGCACTGAGTTCTTCGATGGCGTAATCATGCCACTCTCGTTTGGTCTGCCAATCCGCCACCACAATTTTGTTGCTACCGGTGCTCAACTCTCTGGTGTAAACGGTGTTGAACGGCAGCTCTAACTGATAAATAGTCACGCTGTCGGCATCGATGTCGATGGTTCTTTGCACGTTCTCTTTCCAGGTGTGCCAGGTTTCACCTACCATACCAGCGATCAAATCGACATTCAATTGTTGAAATTGTAAATCTTGAATCCAGGGCAGCACCTGATAAATTTCTCTGGAAAGATGCGCCCGGCCATTTTCCTTTAAAATAGCGTCATGAAAGTTTTCGATTCCCAAACTCAACCGGGTGACGCCGATTTCCCGAATAGCCTCTAATTTGGCCTGCGAAAGCGTGCCCGGCTCGCATTCAAAGGTGACCTCTTCCACGCCATCCCAGGACAAACTGGCCTTGAGCCGGGTTACCAGGTGTTGCAAATGTTTCACGCTGATGAAGGAGGGGGTACCGCCGCCGAAATAAACGAATTTCAGGGGTCGTCCCGCCACTGCTGGTTTCTCAGCATACAATTGCACTTCCCTGGACAAAGCCTCCAGGTACTCCGCAATTTGTGAGCTGTTTTTGTCGGTATAAACCCGAAAATAGCAGAATTTACACCGCTTGCGACAAAAGGGAATGTGCAAATACAGGCCCAGGGTGTTCGTGGGTTCTGGAGCAGAATTCAACGCAGCGAATGCATCCGGAACCTGCACAGCGCTCCAGAACGAATAGGGCGGGTAATTCGAAACGAACACGCTGCCGGCTTCGGTCTCTTTGACATCGAGTCGGGTGGTCGCAGGTTCAGCAAATTGCGTAAGGGTGTGGTCTGCCATTTTTTTCTTTATTTTTTTCCAAAACAATATAAAATGCCGTCATCCGAACCGATGACAAATTTGCCCTTGGCAAAAGCCGGGGAGGAAGCGATGGCTGTGCCGGTTTCATACTCCCAAAGCACGCTGCCGCTGTGGATGTCAAACAGGTAAATCACCCCGCGAACGGTTGCCGTAATGGCCCTCTCACCGACAATGATTGGCGAAGCTTCGAATTTCGATCGAGCCTGAAATGCCCATTTTTCTTTGCCGGATTTCGGATCAAGCGCGTGCAAAATTTTATCGCCGCCGCCGATAAGCACTACCTCTGCGTTCACGGCGGCAGAAGCATAATAGGGAAATTTTCGCACCGGGTGTTCATAAACCCATTCGATTTGAGAACTTTTCAAATTCACACACAGGACGCGATTGCCATGTGTTCCAAAATATACGCGACCGTTATAGATGGCCGGACTGGAAGCGATGTAATCCACCAGCTCGATTTTCTTTGTTTCTTTGCCGCTGGCAATTTCGATGACGCGTAAATAGCCGTCGCAGCCCGTAATGCAGACTTGATTATTGTAAATGGCCGGCGTACCGTGCACATAACCGTCGGTTTCCAACTTCCACCGTAATGCGCCATCGGCCACAGACAGGCAGTACAGATAATTATCATAACTGCCGAAAAGCACATAATCTTCCCAGAAATTGGCCGAAGAAATAATGCCGGCTTCGGTGGTGAATTTCCAGACCTGCTCGCCGGTTCTGACATCGAGTGCATGAAATTCACCAAACTCATCACCGAAAAAAATTTTATTCCGATAAACGGTGGGGGAAGATTTTATTTCATCTTCCACGGTCCTTTTCCAGACAGAATCGCCGGTGGCAAAATCCACCGCGTAAAAATGGCCGTCTAGCGTACCAAAATAGACGCGGTTTGCATAAATAGCCGCGGTAGATTCAATGGCGTCTGAAGCTTGAAAGGTCCAAAGTAAGCGCGGCTCATTAGCAACCCGGCCGGCTTTTACCGCGGTTGATTGCGGGTTGCCGCGAAACATCCGCCAGGCATTTGACGCACTAAATTCATCGGCATGATTCTGCGCGAAATTATCCCAAGTTAACAAAAATACAAAAAGGATTGTCAGATTCCTTACGGGCATAAAATTTACAGCCTTTCAGATAGTAAGCAATTTCAGTCCGAGGGTTCTAAAAAGTTTTTTGATACAGCTCCAAACAGACCTTCGGAGACAGCGGACGTGGGTTAAACTGAGCAGTCCATTGCTGCGCCGCCTCCTCTGCTAACGCCGGCAAATCCGTTTCTGCTATATGCAACTCGCTTAACTGCAATGGCCAATTGCATTTTCTCATCAAATCCACCAATTTTTCAGCTAACTGTTCAGCAGAGCGGCTTGCGGCCGTTTGATAAACATTCAATGCCTGCATCAATTTTTGGTAGCGACCCTCGACAACCTGGCTGTTAAATCTCACAACAGACGGCAGCATCAAGCCAACGGCCATGCCGTGCGAAATGCCGAAGCGCGCGGTTAACGGATTGGCGCAGGCATGCGCCGCGCCCAGCATGGCGTTTTCGACTGCCATGCCGGCAAAATGCGCCCCCAACAGCATCCTGCTGGCCGCCCGAAGATTTTCGGGCTCTTTCAGCATTTTCTCAAAATTGCCTGACAACAGACGCCAGGCTTCCCGGCTGAACAGCTCGGAGACGGCATTGCTTCGAGTACACACAAAACTCTCCACGGCATGTGCCAGCGCGTCCATGCCAGCGGTGGCTTTGATTTCCTGCGGCACGCTTCTAATTAACACCGGATCGAGAATGACCGTTTTGAAACGCGCCTTTTTATCTCCACACGCCATTTTGCGATGGCCTTCTTCCTGAGCGATGAGGGCAAAGGATTGCGCTTCGCTGCCCGTCCCCGCGGTGGTCGGGATGCCGATGGACGGCAGCATGGGTTTCGCGGCTTTGTCCACGCCCCAGTAGTCTTCCATTTTCCCGCCGTTGGTCAATAGAAAATTGATGCCTTTGGCGCAATCCATGGCGCTGCCCCCACCCAGTCCGATAATCAGATCGATAGGTGCGATTTCTCGGGCAAACTGCAATCCGTCCTCAACATGCCGGGTAGTGGGGTTCGTTTCCACGCCATCGAATACAAACGCATCGATGGCAGCATGCTGCAAAAGCTGCCGAGCGCGTTCCACCAATCCCGCTGCCACAATGCCTGCATCGGTGACGATCAACACCCGCTCCCCCCCCAGCACCTTTGACAGATTACCCAACTGGTTGAGGGTGTTCTCGCCGTAAACTACCCGAATACTCGATTGAAAATCGAAGGGCTGCATCACAAAAAGCTCTTTTATTTTTCTGAATTTTATCCTGTTGCCATTTGCAAAGCCCGCTGCTTGTACAGATGCTCGAACAAATTGCCCTCGTGCGGCTGGTCCCAACTGATCGTGCAGGTAGGAATCGCGCCGATGTTCAAGCGATCGATGTTCCGCGAATTCAGCAGCTTTTGAATAAATTTTCTATCCGCTGTCAAAGCCGTCGCCACCAGGGTTTGCCCGATTTGCTCAAATAAGGTATCCTCTGAATATTCGACCACGCTTGCAAACGGAAACAACAGCTCGGTATTGGCTAAGGGATGTTCTGCACTTTCACACCAGACAAGAGTGGGTAAAAGAAACGTGCAACCGTCCTTTTCTATCAAACGGCCGTGGTCACGATATCTGGCAGTCAAGTCTTCAGCGCCACCCTGCGCCAAACCGCGGTCGATCATCTCGGAAATTCGCCGCGCCGCCAGCGGATTGGCAAAGGCAGCTAATTGTGCCTGCGGATCGTCCAGCGCCCTGGCCGGCACTTGCGACAAGCGCTGAGCCAGACTTTCGGCGATTTGATAACCGTTTTCCGGCGTCCAGACGCTGGAAGCGTTTAAACACGAGCGGCCGCTGTTGATTAAGATAGAATCTACGATAGTATCTTCATATTGTTGCCAGCGGTCAATCTTATCCGTGCCAACAATAATTTTGCTCCAGCCCGGCCCGTGAATTTGCACCCGCGGATCGTTTTCCCAGGCTTTTACCATGGCCACGCCGCCGAACAGCATTGAACGTTCGCTGCGCAACAGGATTTCATTGGCGCCGGCGTAATCCGTCGGATAATAGCCAAAGGCTTGTGGCGGACACCCTGCTGCCAAAAATGCCTGGATGATGCGAAAAGGCGTCCACGGTTCCTGGCTGCCGGGTTTGATCATAAGCGGTACTTTCAAGGGGATGCTGGGCAGCCAGAGCGAATGCACGCCCGGAGAATTGTTGGGCAGAATCGCACCCAGCGCTCGCGTTTGACAGAGATAACTCAAAGTGCGCGTGTTTTGCTCGCCCCAGCCGGTGTCTAAAATCGACAGATCCAGACCACGGGTTAAACCGCCCAAAACGGCTTCCATTTCATTTAGCACGGCGTAGATTTTCGCCATATTCAAACGACACAACCCTTCCGGCATGCCCGTGCTCAGAGAAAGCAAACGAACGTACTCGTCGGGAGACTGGCTGGCCTCGTCCACCGGTAATTCTTCATGCAGGAAGAGATGGGCGGCGTTTTTGCACATCTTCAGCAATTCTGCAATGGGCAAGGCCTCGAGAGCTAACTTGTTATTTGCGGCCTCGGAAAAATCGTTGCGTATCAAGCCCGTGTTCGCCAGGCTCAATTGGGCAATGGCCTCGCCAGTTCGGAAATCCTTGACGGTCAGCGTGTTTAAACTCCGGTAGGCGCTTCCGGCTCTTAAAATGGGGAAATGCTGCATCAATAAACCCCCACCACGACAGACTCTTGCAGGGAAGACAGCAATCGCAGGTTGCGCACACCATCCCAGGGAAATCGCTCGATGGGCTCGGCCCGTTCCCCTTCATCCCGCTCCAAAAAACGCGGCATGAAAAATTCCCGCGTCAAAGTGGTGAGCATCACCTGGCCGGTTTCGCCATAGTCGATCGGTTGTTCAGGGTTGTCCGGGTTGACTAACTCGAACACCGCACGCGGGAAGGGCGGATAGTAGATGATGGCATAATTGTCTGCCGGGTCAAACGGTTTGTTGACCGCCAGCCCCATCAGGGTGTTGCCGTAAGTGGGCACAAATTCGATTCCCGGCACCAGCTCCTCCCGGGCAAATCGGTGAAACTGCGCGTTCATTTCGGTGCCGCCACAGAAGATGCCTTTGATGCCGATTTTCGGTAAAGCGATTTTGTCACACAGCGCTTCGAGTAACTTGGGGGTGGAAAACAAACACCGAATGTTGTCATGCGCCCTCAAAATATTCAACGCCTGATCGATGACGTGGTTTTTGTAGCGTTCCAGCTCCGCGAGTTCAGCGTGTTTGATCAGCTTATTCACCCAACGCGGGTCCAGATCCACAAAAAAACAGATTCCGCCGCGATGCTGCGCCAGATGCTCGATGGCTAGCCGCAGTCTGCGGGGTCCGGTGGGGCCGAGCATGAGCCAGTCTGCACCCGGGGGAAATCCCTCTTCCGAAAGCTGCTCGCTGAATAATTCATAATCTGTTTGAAAATCCCGTATGTTGATGCGCGTTTTGGGCACACCTGTGGAGCCGCCGGTTTCAAACACGTAAACCGGCTCCTTGGCAAAAGCTTTCGGCAGCCACTTTCGAACCGGCCCACCCCGCAGCCAACGGTCTTCAAAATGCCCGAGAATTTTTAAATCATCATAACCAGTGATTTCTTTCCGGGGATCGTAATCAAGCCTGGCAGCAAAGTCCAGCCAAAACGGGCAGCCGGTAGCCGGGTCGAAATGCCACTGCACCATTTCGCGCACATGGGCGTCCAGCTGCTGTCGGGCTGCTTTTATTTTTGAAGTCAAATTCATGAAAATTTCAATCTAATTTTGCTTGAAACTCGTCGAAACTGATTCGCTTATTTGTACCCCATCTCCTCAGAAAGCGGAATGGCGCTGCGCATAAATGACCCGCTGCCGCGGGCGATTTCTTTGCGGTTCGAATCAAAAAGCACCGACTCCGCAATGAACAACCGTCGCGACTGGTGAACGACTTTACCGACCGCGGTCATTTCACCATCAGAAATCGGGTGTGTCAAATAAATGTTGAACGAGGCGGTCAGCACGAGCACATCGAAAACCAGCGAGTTGACGGCGAAAAAGGCTGAATCGTCCAGCGACTTGAAATAGACCGATCCGTGTACCGCCTGCGCCGCATGAAAAAAATCCGGTTTAATTTTTACAGATATCTCCGCCTGCGCACAACTGATTCGAATCCGCGGTTTGTAGAATTCATTTATCGGAGCCGAGGCATACAGTCGCTCTAATTTTCGGTAGTGTTCTTCCGGAATCAACACACTCTCCTATCGAATGATGCTATTTGGGGATGGAGAGGGCAAAAAGTTTGGAACGATTGGTAATAAACAAAACGCCGTTTTTCGCCACCGGTGTGGTGTACACCGCGTTGCCCATGTTGACTTCGGCCAGGAGTTTCTCTTCTTTGCCCGCTTTTAAAATGGCCACGTCGCCGTCTTCATCGCCGATATAAATTTTACCATCGGCATAATACGGCGACCCCCAGATAGCGGCAAAGGCATCGTAAGTCCAGTAATGCTTACCTGTTTTAGCATCCAGGCAGTACACGAAGCCGCTCAAATCCGCGGCATAAAGCAAACCATCGTGAATCGCCACCGTGGACATGGAGCGATTGTAGTCCTCGTATCCGCGGTGCCACACCAGCGCGGACTCCGTCACGTCGCCTTTCTTAGTGGCGTCGATGGCCCAGAGGTGGCCAATGCTTTCTCCGTGCTCCGGATCCTGTCCCACCGAAATGTAAACTTTATTGTCATAAATTACTGGAGTGGCAATGAGATTGTTGCGTGTGCCGGCGCCGCCAAGCTCCCAAACGGCGTCTTTCGGGTTGCAATCAAATTTCCAAATATGTTTGCCGGTTTCCGGCTCCATGGCATACAGCCAGCCATCTCCGCCGGGGAAAATCACCTGGGGCTGGCCTTTGACGACGCCGTAGGCCGGGTTAGACCACTGACCGTGTAATATATTTTCTCCCGGTGAAGCGTCCTCCCAGATTAGCTCACCCGTGTTTTTATTTAAAGCAATGAAGCTGGGGGCATCCGGAGAGGGAATGTTGATGTGCGTTTCATCCACGCCGTTGGAGGTCACCACAAAAACCAGGTTCCCCACCACCAAAGGTGAGCAGGTGGCCAGATTGTGCGGAAACACATCCAGCTCATCGATCATGTCGTACTTCCAGACAAAATCGGCATCGATGTCCGAAGTTTCGGTTTCATCCTTGAATGGACCGTCGTTTTCACCATCGCGGAAACCTTCGGTATCGGCGCAAATTACTTCTGCACGGTTGGATACATAAAAAATGCGTTCTCCTTCAACGAAGGGGCCGGAACAAATGCCCTGCTGCGGCCAGTCATTGACTCGCCCGGTGGGTAATTTCGCATGCGCTGCTTGCCAGAGAAAAGCCCCGTCTGCCTCGCGAAAAGCCATGACGACTCCGCGGTCGCCGCCGAGTTTGGGATTGCGCAGGCCCTGGTTGTTGGTGCCCACAAATACTTTGCCCCCCAGGATGACGGGATTGCCATAGGTTTGGGAGCCCAAGGTGGCGGTCCATTTTAAATTCAAACCCGATTCGGCATCCCAATTAGCTGGTAAACCGGTTTCATCGGAAACCATGTTGC
This sequence comes from bacterium, assembly GCA_046757025.1. Classification (GTDB taxonomy): domain Bacteria; phylum Zhuqueibacterota; class Zhuqueibacteria; order Oceanimicrobiales; family Oceanimicrobiaceae; genus JBHHXN01. Next base: position 24,901 of record JBHHXN010000008.1, on the reverse strand, counting down.
GGTCAGGACTGCCGCCCCACATGGCGGTTTCTACCGCGGCGTAAAAACCGATGGTGGAAAGCACCGCCACGACAATAACCACGTGTACCAGCGATAGACTTTTCTTTTTTAAATATTCTTGCAGATCCATTATTTGCTCCTGGTAATTTTAACATTATCAAAATATATGTCTGTGACCGAGTCGCCGTAAAGACCGGGACTGCCATGCGTATTCGGTTTTGGGTCTTCAACAATAATGCTCCAGGCGTGCGGCTCCTTTTCATCTCTGGGCCAGACCTTGCCTCTTATGACGGCCTTGCCGTCGATTACGTCCACCCGCATTTTCATAGTGTACCAGACAAACGGCTGCCATGTAAAATCGATCTGTTTCATCATGCGCAGCTCAGCCGGCCAGGAACGAACCTGCAGCCGCTGATGCCGGCCCATGAGATCGAGATAGTAACGATTGGCAATCAAGCCCATATCCGGTCGACGCCGCTTTTCTTTCGTGCCTAGCAAATCGGCCTGGATGGTATAATTTTTCATATCAGGCGGTCCGAGAAACAAATTATGACGCTTTAAATTTCTGGCTGCCGGCGGTTTCACCAGGACTTGGTTACCTTCAATTTTTTTAACTACGAATTTGGCAGCGCCCGGCCACAACGGTGGATTCTTGTCAACTTCGAACGATTCAAAATCTTCCGAAAAGGGTAAATCCGCCATCACCTGCACCCGGGCTTTGGACTCCAAACTATTCACTCTGGCCACCACATAACCGGCAGTGCTTTTCATCTGGCGGTCTGTGGCGTACACCCCGTCGTCATTGACGCGCCCCGGCAATTTTTGCAGTGAAAAAGTCGCTTTGACGGGTTCCAGCGAACGACCGCGGTTATCGTAGGCCCGGACTTTAAAAGGGATTGTCTCGCCGGCTTTGATCCAGATTTCCGCCGGTACGATTTTAATAACCGACGGTAGAGCCTTTTCGTCCGCCTTTTCTTCATCGATTATTATCTCTGGTCCCTTACCTATGCTAAACTTTGCGTTTTTATTCCCCAGACAGTAGAGTCCTTCTTCGGTGGTAAAATAAATTCTGCCATAGGCGATGGCCGGTGAACCGTAAATTTCAGCGTACCGTTTCTCATCAAAAACGATCTGCTTTTTATCCAGCGATTTGGCTGAGGTTTCTCCCGGTTTGATGATGTGAAAATGCCCGTTGACTTCGGTGGCAAATATTTTGTTGTCTGCCCACACCGGCGAACCCTTACCCACGGTGCCCAGGTTAAACGTCCATTTTTTGTCACCGTTGGCTGCATCCAGGCAAACCAGATTGCCAGCGTCGGTCACTACGTATAAACGGCCAGCATGCAAAACCGGCGAGGCGTAGCCCACCATGAGATCGTCTACTCTCCAGATTTCGTTGCTCCTGGTGATATCGCCGCGGCCGTTGGCATCGAAGCAAACCACCCTGCCGCGGCTGACGGATTCAAAATTTTCAGCGCCATGCGCAGCGTAAACACGGTTTCCTTCCACAACCACCGAAGTTTGGATGGCGCCTTTGCTCAAACTGAATTTCCAGATAATTTCACCGGTGCGCACTTTTATGGCGTAGATGGCGCCGTCCGGCGCGCCGGTTACCATGGCCCGCTGCCCGTTTATCAACGCCAGCACGGGATTGGAATAATTGGTATTCTTCGGCGGTGATTTGAGAGAAGTCACCCAGACCAGCTCGCCGGTCTTTTTATCATACCCTAAAAATCGCGGCCGCATGGGCATCTGCTCACCCCAGCTATTGTTGTTATGACTGATGATGACCAGCTCTTCGTCCACAAAGGGCGTGTTGGTGCGTCCGCCGTAGCCGGAAAAACGAAAATACTCTTCCACCAGGGAGTGCTCCCACACAACCTTGCCATCCTGATCATAACAGGTAAACAAACCGTCCACCCCCAGCACATAAACGTTGCCGGTTTCGGGATCACCAGCCAAACTGGCCCAACCGACACGAGGAAATGGCACCGTGGTATGAAAAACATTGTTGCGGTTCTCCCAGAGCACTCCGCCCTTTTCGGCATCATAGCAAGCCACCACGCGCTGAGCCGTTATGCCCTTGCCGGTGCGCCCGATGACATAAACCCGTCCGTTCATCACGATGGGGGTAGAACGGCCTTTGAACGGCTCTTTCCAAATCAGGTTTTCACCATCCAAAGACCAATTCGCAATCAAGTTTTTTTCAGGTGAGACACCGTTGTGAAACGGGCCCCTCCAACTGGGCCATTCTGAAGCAGAAACCGCAGTCAAATAAAATGTGAAAACCGCAATAAAAACTAAAAATAAAATAAAATTCCTCTTTAATTGAATCATCCTTTTTCCTTCTGTTTTTATTTTCTCTTTTTTATTAAGATTTGATAATACCGAGGTTCACGTGCCAGTGAAAAAATGATTGTTTTAGTACAAATGATGTTTTTTGAATGAATCAGCAAATCCTGACGTCTTTTTCTGAGCAGTTACATTTTGTTTCAAACAGGTGGGCATGCTTGCCTTTGAAATGAAGGGTGAATCAAGCAACCCAAGATTGTAAAATTAATATATGGAACCATGACTTTGGTCACTTTGCAAATTATAAAATTGGAATTTAAACTGTTTTCAAATAACTCTGGGAAACACATTTATATTCCAAATTGCTGCCTCCGCACCTGATTAAATTGAAAGAATTGCATTACTAATTTAATACATTTTTTTTTGAAAATCTACATGCAATTTGTAACAAAAGGTAATTAAGTTAAAACATATATTATTGCAAATGCATTTGAAAAATTCACCGCCTAAAGTTATTCGCTTTTGAATATTTCATTTTTTTCAACTATGGACATCAAAGTGGGTACCCCGATTTTGCACTATAGAATCCTAAAGTTCTTGAAAATTTAGAAGATAATTCCATGGCTGTTCAGACCAAATAGATTAAACTGATATTCCATAAACAATTAGGAAAATCGGGGTATGACTTTTATATGTGCAAAATGAAGGTGATAATTGAAACAAAAAAAATCCTCTGGAACAAATCCACAAAATCAAAGTTAAAGTTAGATGTATTCCGGGGACGACATGGCTTCGACGGGGGTCGAGGAGCTAAGAATAGCATGCCGAGGTTTTTTCAGAACCGCGTTAAAAAACTGAAAAAAACAATTAAACGCAGACAATTATGCGTATGCAATGGCTGCCTAATTAATTAGTGCAGCCCGTTCGTTTAAACTGCACCACACAGTTTAAACAGAACGTCGTTTAAGGTGGTTATATTATCGATCCTGCCCGGGGGTTGGTAATGAATTTTTCCGGGCTGGTCCGCATGGGGTTTGTTTGTTGAGCCAATGGGGATGAGATCTTTCAACAAACTAAGCATGTAGAAATTCTTAGGGACTGGCCTGCGGACGTGGGTTCGATTCCCACCGTCTCCACCATTTTTTTTAATCTCTTCTGATTCCTTCAATATGTTCACATCAGCCTGATCCCGATTCTCCAAAATTCAGTAACGTTCCAATTATTTTAACCATTTTTTCAACGTTTAGAAATTGAAATCGACCAAGCCGTATTTATGTAAAATGTCCCCAAAAGGCTTGAAAGCGTTCGCGGAAAAAATGATTCGGGGTAAAGCGCCCCAGCTTGCGGTGGCTCAGCCCATTGGATTTACACTCAAATCCATCGAGACGGGCAAGGCTACTGTGGAGTTTTAAGCGACCAATCGACATGCCAATCCTATGGGCAAGCTTCACGGATGCGGCCATGGGAATGGCGTATGCCAGCCTGCTCAATGACAGCGAATCGTTCAGCACGCTGGAGCTGAAAATAAATTTTATGAGGCCCATCTGGGAATCCCAACTCCGGGTCGTGGGCCACGAGCTCAAACACGGCCAAACCATCGGTGGGGTCGAATGTGAAATTTTCGATGAGCAGCAGGAACTCTTTGCAATAGCCACCAGCATCTGCATGACCCTGCGTGGTTAACCAAAGCATGCCAGCTAAATCTCAAACCCTAACCATGCCCGTAATACTAATTGAACCTTTTATACCCTTCCAGCATAAAAAATTTTTCAAGAAGGAAAGCAGCGGCCAAAGGCCAACAATAGCTGCGGGGAGCCCTTAAATTTAATTTTCCGTCTCAGCCAGGCCCAAAATAAATTCCGTTCTTTAGCCAAAAAAGCCAGCCAGGTGCGGCTGTCCACAGTCACATGCAAATCGGCCGATTCCACGTGTCCGGGCAGAACCTGCAAAGTTTTATTTTGTATTTTCACAGTAGCGGTCAACGCTTCCTCACCGGTAAAAGTGAAGTGGTAAGTGGCCATTAAATTTTTTGCCGCCTGGCGTTGAAAGAGCAAAGGCAATCCAGCCAAAAATCCCTCAATGGTGCGCGGGCGCAAACCGTTACCCACCTGACGAATGGTTTTGGATGGAAATCGTGTGGCCACATAGTTTACTGCATCGGAGCCGGCTACCACGTACACCATCTCCTCTTTATGCTGCAGCGGCTTGACCACGTCACTCAGAAAAGCGCTTTTATCAGAAAGATAGGGGGCAATTACTTCGTCGCCGGCAGGGCAAACAGACATGCAGTAGGCGGCTTTATAATTGGCGCCATAAGACAAACTTTGCCACATGGACGCAGATTCCGAGTCCGTCACTCTGTGGCGATATTCAACCGCATTTTTGCTCTCCGCGATATTTTCAACCCAGTCTGTAAAACCGCCCATGAACTCCCGATAATTGTGCGTGTAGCACGCAGAAAAATCGAAGTGGCCGTCAGGAGAGATGGCGCCGGTGGGGCAAGCGGCCACACAAAGTTTGCACTCCAGACATGGGTTGTAGTCAATGGCAGCATCGTAATTCGAAATTTCTGCATCCAATAAAATCGTTCCCAGCAAAATGAAATTGCCAAACTTTGGATGGATGACGTTTCGATGAATACCCATGCTGCCCAGCCCGGCCGCCACGGCCACCGGCTTGTGCGAAACCAGCCACAGCTTACCGGGAAAATGATCCATTTCCATGGGAAAGCCCATGGCCGGACTGACGGCGCGCAGGCCTTTTTCCTCCAGCTTTGCCACTACTTTGTGTGCCACTGCGTTCACTTCCTCGCCCACTTGATGGAATTCCACATTGGCCACAGAGCGGGCCGGATTTCGAATAGGTTCGCGATTTAAGCGACACACAAAACTGATCAGCGAACGAGTCCCCGGAAAAAAATGAAGGATATCTTGTTTCTGATCGGCAATTTCAGATGCGTCGATTTTCACAAATCCCACGTCATCGGCCCCTGCATCCAGGCATAATTTTTTTAGCCAGATGGGATCCAATATTTTCGGATGTTTTGATTCACGCTCTTTATTATTTTGAAAATAGCGTAGTACCGCAGGGTGTTCGTTTAAGGTATTCATTCAGTACCTCCTGAAATAGTTTAATATACTGTGTATATACACTTATTATTTTAAAATTTTTTCTTTACTGCAGAAAAATCCGTTCAAGGGTATTGGAAAGATTCTGCAGTAAACTTTGGAATTGAGTTTTGCCCAAATCCTTTTGAATCTTTTTTTGTGCCTTCTGCCAAAAGGGCAGCGCATTAAGCAAAGTGTTGCGGCCCTTTGGAGTTAATTCCACAAAGCGAGTGCGTTTGTCGTTACCTGGTATGATTTCAACCAGACCTTGCCTGGCGAGGGGACGCAAATTGCGCGTCAAAGTGGTGCGCTCCATCACCAACTTATGGGCTAATTTTGATATGGTAATCCTTTTATTGCCGGCTATGACAGAGAGCAAAGTAAATTGAGTTCCTCTTAATCCACTCGATTTCAAACAGCTATCATAAAATTGAGTCACGGCGCGTGCGGTTTTTCGAAGATTAAAACAGGCGCACTCGGAAACCTGGGAGGATGTTAATTTTTCAATCAATTCATTCATTTGCGTGAATATACACCTATTTGGGAGAAATGTCAAGCTTTTTTTATTAAATGCAGAACTGGATGAAAAAAAATTTCATACTTGAAAAAATTCAAAAGGAAGATTACAAGTATGAATGACCATTTGAAAATCTGTTTTAATGGATTATTGTAGAGTTTCCATGGTTTCCCGGATTTTTTTCGGGACTCACCATGAATTAGTGCGCTTCAGCCTGAGCGGAGTCGCAGGCTAATTTTTCAACGAATCATTCATATTACAAAATAAAACTGTGGATTGATTTACAAGTGAAGAGGCGTTTCTGAGAACGAAAACGGTCGCTTTAATCGAGTCAGTTGTTTACGGTCTCTCCCGTTTGATGACCAGCAAAGTACTGTCATCTTCCCACTTACTGCGATTACCAAATCGATAAACATGTTCACATAAAATATCCACAATTTCGTGAGCATCTTTTTTTTGATTTTCAATCACCAGTTGTTTGAGACGTGGAATACCAAAAATTGCGTCTTTTTGATTTAGGCGTTCAAAAATACCATCGCTAAACATGACCAGAACCGCGTCGGGTTCAATTTGCGTATAAGAACGGTGTAAAGTAATCTCGGGCAAAGCGCCAAGTATAAGGCCGGTAGCTTCTAACTCAATGACTTTCTTTCCACTCACCAGGAATGGCGCAGGATGACCGGCGTTGATATAGATGAGATGACCATCTTGTTCGATTTCACCGTAGAACAAGGATACAAATCGGGAAGAATAGGTACTGCGATAAATCACACTATTGAGCTTGAGAAATGTATAAACCATTTTCATGTGTTTTTCCAATCCCATGCGCAAGCCGATAACGATATCACGAACCAATAACGCCGCCGGGATGCCATGACCGCTGGCATCGCCGATACAGACTCCAAAATTATTATCATCAAATTCAAAAAAATCATACAGATCGCCTCCGACAATCTCCGTGGTATAGGCACGTACCGCAATTTGGTAGCCTTTTATTTTGGGAATTTGTTGCGGCAATAGACTCTTTTGTATTTGAGCAGCTTGTTGCAGCTCATTTTGCACAGCATCGGAGAACAAACGGTAGTTGACCGCCGTGCGAATGGCATTCAATGAAAACAGCACTTCATCGCGAACCCAGCCTGATTGTAATTCAAACAACACCAGCCAGCGATGGACCGGGCCGCGAATTACCATAGCGGCAAGGATTATGCTGTGCGATTTAGAGCTCTTTTCCGGGACAAGGGTATATTTTTTTTCATCAAATATGAAAGTGCCGTTCTTTAATACTTGCTGGACAGCCGGCGATTCCTTCGACAAATTTTGCGCTTTGTAAAATTGGCTGCTTTCCGGAAGCGAGCTCACCAGTACAAAATCATCGCCTTTTTCCTCATAAATGCTCAGATTGCTAAAATTTAACGCATCCCCAAAATTGTTTTGAACTTCACTCAAAATCGAACACAAATAATTTTTACCGCTTTTTTTATGACGAATGTTTTTTAGCAGATTATCAAAATCGCGATAAAATATTTTTGGTTGAATCATTGAATGCCTTTTTTCATTTTACAGTTAAGTCGTGATTCCTTTAATTTATCATTTTAACATTAATTTACAATAATAAAAACGTAGTTTACGTCTTATTGATCTTGTAAAATATGAGCACACTTTTGTCCCAATTGGGCTATTGGGTTACTCACTAACTCAAGTTTCGCACTTGGTTAATGTAAACAAACACAAATAAGTTCCAAACTGATGAATTAGTAGTTAAGCAATTAATATTAAAGATATTACATTAATATTCCAAAATTAGAGTGATTGAGTACTTATTTACACATTCTAACCTTTTTATTTAACGCAGAGGACGCAGAGAAAAATATTTCTCTGTGCGAAACGCTCGGCGGCCTCTGCGTTAAAATCAAAGTGGTTATTTGATAATCCTGCGTTCAGGTGTAAAACGCCTTTTAACTAATAAATCAAAAAGTCGATCTAAAAATGACTTCTTAAATAAATGGCTACATTTAATATTTTTGAATTTTTGTAACGATAGTTATAATAAAAGAATTATGTGAATTCAGGTTAAAAAAAATATATTGGAAACAATTGATTAAATAACTGCGAAACTTGAGTCTATAATTGCTCAAACAAAAGGCGAAGGATGAATGTCCTCCGCCTGTATTTTGAATTGTCCTACTTCAGTTGTATTCCTGTGAGCTATTATAATTCTTCAAACTGACCGGTCTGATAATATTTCTTAGTGGTGGAAGCCACAATTTTGGCTAGAAACAGTAGGCCGATCAAATTCGGCAGCGACATGACCGCGTTAAACGTGTCGCCGACATACCAGACAATGTTTAAATATTTTCCCGTCATGAGCGCTCCGATAAAGAGCAGCGCGATATACACGATACGGTAGGTAAGAATGGAGCGGATTCCAAAAATATATTCCACACAGCGTTCGCCATAATAGGCCCAGCCGATAAGCGTGGTGTATCCATAAACCAGCGATGCGATGGCAATACCCATGCCGCCGTAAGGCACCACAGCGTTAAAGGCTTCGGCCGTTAGCTGGGTGCTAGTCAAGCCGCCGGTTTCCGCAAGGTTGATACCCAGACTATTGGCAAAATCCATGGCCTGCTGCGAAACGTTGCTGACATCGAACACCTGACCCGGTGTTCGAAGCGCAATGCCGGCCGCAGGAGTCAGCTTCCACAGTCCCGTTAAGATAATCGAAAGCGTGGTTAACGTGTTCACCAGGATGGTGTCGATGAACACGCCGGTCATGGCGATGAGGCCGTTGTAGGTAGGGTCGGGTGATTTGGCCGCTGCCTGTGCAATGGCGGCCGAACCCATTCCCGCCTCGTTGGAAAGCACGCCTCGCCGCACCCCCAAACTGATGGCCTGTTTTACTGAGGTTCCAATCAAAGCGCCGCCGACCGCTTGCACAGAAAAGGCAGATTTCACAATTAATGCCAGAGCAGCGGGAATTTGTGTGAATTTAGCAATTATGATAACCAATGCTCCGACAAAGTAAAACACGATCATCGAAGGCACCAGGCGTTCCGCCACTGCCCCGATTCGCTTGATTCCTCCGATAACGACCAAACCAACTAAAAAAGTGATAACCAAAGCGCTCAAGATGGTGGGTACGTGAAACTGCGTTTTAAAGGCCAGAGCCATGGAATTGGATTGCATCATGTTGCCAGTTCCGAATAAAGCGGTCGCAGCGCCGCAAACGGCAAACAGCATACCCAACGATTTCGCAATAATCGGATTCTTTATTCCATATCGGATATAATACATGGGGCCGCCAGACATGGAACCGTCTTCGGCCACCTTTCGAAATTTAACTCCTAAAAAACCTTCTGCGTATTTAGTAGCCATGCCAAACAAAGCGGAAATCCACATCCAGAATGGTGCACCGGGGCCGCCCGTGGCAATGGCGGCCGCCACGCCGGCGATATTTCCGTTGCCGACTGTGGCTGCCAGAGCCGTCATCAATGCGGCAAAAGGCGAAATATCTCCCTCTTCCTTTTTAAGCCTTTCCCGGCCCTTTTTACTCCGGCCCTGAAAAACCAGAGTTAAGGAAAGACCAAACTTTCGTATTTGAATAAAACCAGTCATGAAGGTCAACAACACACCCGTTCCCACCAGCAAAAGAATCATCCACTCGCCCCACATGAAGTTTGCAACTTTATTTGACAAGCTCAACAAACGATCAAGTAGCTCTGTCATCGTTACCTCCCAAGGATTCAAATAAAGCAACTGATTGAATAGATCACACTTGAAATAATCGAACAAATCTTAGGTTCTGGTGCACACAAATAAATCGAGTGAGTCATTCGTGCTCCATTTCAAAATGAATTGTCGGGTACCTGGCTTCATGGAGAGTCCCAAATCAAATTCAGGAAACCCTTAACTTCAGCATTCGACGTATTCATTCCTGAGTGCGACGAAAATCTCAGGGTGAAGAGCAGTACGGCTCTATATTCTTATGAACCCGACAACTATTTCTGAAATAGAACGCATAGCGTCTAAACGAAAAAACATTACTAAGCTCTGGCATGCGTCCACATCGGATAAAACTACTTCTTTGGATGCAGGCGAGGACGCCTGATTGAGAATTTGGTGCGTTTTCGTTCAATCCTTACTTAATCAATTTTTGTACTAGAAATCTCTGCCTCATTTTCTTTAAACTCCGGAGCCAACTTTGCAATTTCGAATTTATCATTTTCAGGTAAAACGACCCTTTCATAGGCGTCATTGCTAAAGGGAGAAAGCGTACCCACGGTTTCCGGGTCGCCGTGCGTCTTTGAAATATATTCGTGAAAATGCTTGTGCAGCGTCATAAAAGAAGTGGCTTCCACAAATTTTCGAACGGAGAAATGCCCCATCAAACTAGCTTTTAAGGTGTTAAAAAAGAATCTGCGCAGCTTTTTGTTTTTCGTAAAGATAAAATGTTTGGCGATGTTTAACAATATTTTTGGCGTTTTCAGAGTGGTGAAGGGCCGGTTCTGACGAAACTTTGTGAGACCGGGCGTAAAGTTCTGCATGGCGGTAATCAAGCGTTTGGAATAATTTTCATATTTATACAATGCCCGAATCAACCAGTTGTAACCGGTGAGAATTTCTTCACGCGTCATTTGCTTGGGTATAAAATTAATATCTGCGGCACCGTGCGCTTTTTGGTTTTCATAATCGTATTCCAACAACCGCCCCTCACGCTGCATCCGCAAATACAGCGGGGTTTTTTCAATGGCCACCAAAATGCCAGAGGTTGTAAAAGGAATTCCGGCTTCCATTAAAAAATCAAATTGCTCCTGGAAAATATTTTTGTCGTCGTTGTCAAACCCCACGATCATGCCGGCAATCACCACCATGTTGTAAGACTGTATCTTATGTACGTCATGGACAATGGGATGATGGGTGTTTTGGCGCTTGTTGGTTTCCATGAGACTTTCCATACGCGGGGATTCAATGCCGATAAAAACGGTTTCAAAATTGGCCGCCTGCATGAGCCGCAGCAACTCATCCTTGCTGGCCAGATTCAAAGTCGCTTCACAAGCAAAAGAGATGGGATAATTGTTTGTCTCACAAAAACGGATCAGCTCGTGCGTTAACTCTTTCGCGAACTTTGTATTCGCGATAAAATTGGCGTCGCTAAATGTCACATAACGAACCCCCAACTCCATGAGATTTTGCACTTCCGCCATGACCTGCTCAACCGATTTCACCCGCGGTATGCGGCCATCGGTAATGATGATATCGCAAAATTCACAATCGAACGGACAACCGCGAGTGGTCTGAACATAAAAGGCCTGGTAGGCATTTGCTTTGAGCTTATCAAAAGCCGGCAGCGGTGAATCTGCCATATCGACCTTTTCTTCCTGTAGGTAAAAATCTTTTTGACGGCCATTTTTAAAATCATTCAAAAATTCCGGCCAGATGTATTCACATTCACCGGAAATAACGGTATCAAAATACGGACGAACGTTTTCCGGACAAAGCGAGGCATAGGGACCGCCGAAAACCACCGGCTTTCCACGTTTCTGAAATTTTTTGGCGATCTCGTAAGCTCTTTGTGCTTGCACATTGAAGGCCGTGATGGCGATCAAATCTGCGTCGGTGTCGTAATTGATGGGTTCGATTTCTTCATCGAAAATTTCAATTTCCCAATGGTCAGGGGTTAAAGCGACAGCGGTGGCAAGCCCCAGCGGTGCAAAGGCGGTACGGGCGCCGGTGATAGAACGAATTCCTCGAAAGCTCCAGAGCGTATCCGGAAAAAGAGGATGTATATAGGTAATTTTCATAAATTTTCCTTAATTTTAATTAGGAATGGTAAAAAGATTTAAGAAGGGCAAATGTTAACGTGCGTTCAAAAATAAGAAAAAAAAAACCTTTGTCAAGGAAATTTTCTTGAATTCCCCGCTACCGGCTTTAAAGGAACTTTGTAGAATGGAAAAAATGGTTGATTTTGCTACTGAAAATTCCCGATGGTCCAAGTACGAGGGGGAAGATTTTAAGTGCTCTCTATCCCCAGAATCGCGATGTCATCCCAGCGGTGCTCTGGCTTGCTAAATTTCGCTACCGCTTCGGTCAAATCGTCGAGCAATTCCACGCTGCTTTTTTGGATATTTTGCAATAAACAATCTGCCATGGACTCGGCATCAAAGTGTTCTTCTCGTTCATTTTCTGCTTCGCTCAAACCGTCGGTAAAAAGTATCAAGCGATCACCTTTTTGTAATTGAACGGAAAATTCTTTACCCGGCGTGTACATTTCATCATCCGCCACTCCCAACAGCAAACCATTGGCATGAATGCGCTCAACCGATCGCTCTTTTAGGCGAACCAAATAGGGATACGGCACGCCGCCGTTCACGATTCGGCAATGACCGTTTTTCAAATTAAGGGTCATCACCAGCGCAGCCACAAACAGCCCTTTTGGAAGCACTTTTTTCAGAACTTTATTCATGTGTAAAATAATATCGGTGGGACTGACCTGGCAGCCTTTATATGTGGAAAATTCCGATTTCAACAGCACGGTTATCAGCGCGGCTTTTATGCCATGTCCTGTCACATCGGCCATCAACACGGCCGCATGCTCATTCGCCAGCGGAACGACGTCATAAAAATCACCCCCGACTTCCAAGGCAGGCAAATATTTTGCTGAGATCGACAGTCCGTTCAAACCCGGAAAAGTCTGCGGCAGCATGCTTTCCTGTACGTTTCGGGCCAGAAGCAACTCTTCTTTTAACATCTCATTTTGTTCGGCCAGCGTGTCTCTTTCCAGCAATACGCTGTCTAACTCACTTATTTTCTCCTGGAGAACGGTATTTAGATTTTTGTTGCGTAAACCATTGCGAATGATCAACTTCAATTGCTCATTGTCCCAGGGTTTTTCGATATACTGGAAAATGTTTACCTCATTAATCGCTTTGATGGCGTTTTCTTTGTCGGCATAGCCGGTGAGCAAAATGCGTGTGGTTTCTGGATACAGGCTTTCCACTTCACCCAAAAACTGCAGTCCGTTCATTTCCTGCATTAAGAAATCCGAAATCACCACGTCCACAGAAATTCTTTTTAACAGATTCAACGCTGCTTGCGGCGATTGACAGGTGTAAATCTCGTAATCGGTTTCTAACTGCAAATACGCGGTTAAGGTTTGGGTCACGATTTCATCGTCGTCCACAATCAGGATTTTCGGCGGTGGTTTAATTTTTTTTTGTTGTGTCTTTGACATGCTTTGTCTAGAATATTTGATTTTTTAATAAAGTCTGCTACTTCAAGTTTGCTTTAGGGGTTCGTCGGTGGTGCTGCTTATCAATTGACTGCCGGATTCTGCTCGTTTGGATTCTTTATCTTTTAAACGAAAAAATACACCGATAAATTGCATGATGTTGATTATCTTTACGCAACAAATTGAGCAGCGGTGACCGTTCATGTTTGGAATTCAGCTTATCCATCTTTTTCCTGCGATTCCGACTTGAGATACAGAGTCTGCGTCGGGAAGGCAAATTCAATCTGCGCCTCCTCAAACCGTTTCATAATTTCAAAATTTATTTCTTCCAGGCATTGCAAATACATTTCATAATCGAGATATTTGCACCAGTGTTGCGCCAGAATATTAAGCGAGAAATCGCCGTAGCTGTTAAAATAGGCGCGACATTGAGCGGTCCCCGCATGCTCTGTCATGACCTCCCGTAAAATTTGCACGGCTTTTTGCAGCTTGTCATAACCGGTGTCATAAGTTACGCCGATGGTAAAAACGGTACGTCGAGTCGGCCGTGCCGTAAGATTGTCGATCTTGGCTTTGGCCACGATACTATTGGGGAAAGTAACCAGGGTGCCATCAAAGGTGCGCAGCCTTGTGCTCCTCACACCAATGGATTCGATGCTGCCAGTGAACCCCTCCAGAGCCACCAAGTCTCCCACATGAAATGGCTGATCCACAAAAATGGCAACCGCCCCAAAAACATTCGTAAGCGTATCTTGAGCAGCTAATGCCACCGCCAACCCACCTAAACCCAAGCCCGCCAACAAGCTGGTGATATTGTACCCCCAATTCTGAATCACCAGCAGAATAGCCACAATGATGATAAAGGCTTTGAGGGTGGAGTTGATGATTGGCAAAAGATGATCGTCGAGTTTCGATTCGGTTTTCGCCACCTTTGGCCTAAAAAATTCAGCCACCGCATCCACCACCCGCAGTAAAACGTAGCAAACTGTCACTGCCAGCAAAGCGATAAATACATTTTGAACAACCGCTTTGGCGATTTCCGGTAGATTAAATATTCTCACGCCGAGCCAGAAGGCAAAGGTCACCATCAACAAGCGGAACGGTCTGCGAGTGAATCCTATGATGCGTTCAAACAGCCTGCTACGGTCATCGGCAATTTTTTTCACCAGACGTGACCTCAGCAGGCGCATAAAAAATGCAAAGCTCGCATAAACGGAAAAAAGAATCAGAAAAAATAGTAGATAATCCGAAAGCGGGTTACCAATAAACTCCTGGCGTGACCAATCAGATATGACCGACATAATGCCTCATATAAATGACTATTGAGAACTTACCTCATTTTACGAAAGATTATAGGTATTCATTACGAACCGTCAAAAATAGAAACATTGAAAACAGATAGTGATTTTTTATTCAACGCTCCGTTACCGCAAAATGTTAAGCAATTCCTCTTGAAAAATCAAGTGCATTTTACTATTTCAAACTGAAGATTTTCTTTTCCAAATAATTCGCTTTCGAATAAAAACCATCTGCGATTTTGGGTTGCCCGGTGTAATAATAGGCAATGCCCAGGATTCTAAATCCTCTGGGATCGCGGTGATTGAATTCAATCAATCTCAAAGCGGTTTGTTTCATTTTCTGGAACTGTTTATTTTCACCAAAGGCTTTGGCAATCAGATAGAGGGCTTTGCCTTGATCCCCGCCAAAGTCAATGGCTTTTTCTAATTCAAAAATGGCCTTTTCGTAGGAACCGAGATTTAATAAAGTTTGGCCCTTTTTCAGATGCCGAAGCGCCTGGCGCTGGTTGCGGGCCTTGACTTCGGTAACTTTTTGCAATTTTGACTGCTGCTCTTGGCCTTCAAAATAATTTTTATCGCGGTCAAACCGTTTATCAATATTTTTTCGATTGATTTTACTGACAAAAATATTTACCCGCCGAGACTTATCCTTTGCCGAGAAAGATAGATTCACCGGCAGGAATTTAATCTGCTTCCCTTTGAGTTTGCCCCGGGTATTTTGCCAGGCTCGGTAAAACGGCTTCCCCAATTCCTGCATATCAACACACAGATAAACATAATCATTTTTGATCAAATAGGAAGTGATATCTCTTGAAACCGAACCGGCATATTTTCGGTGAATGCCGGTATTGATCATCACATAAAAGCGCTGGGGCGTTTGCAGAATGGCCGTGGGAATTCCGGCGGCCTCCAAAGCGGCGGCGTAGATGAGCAGCAATTCTTCCTCATTTCCTCTCAGGCGAGCAAAGACACTTAAATCGGGTGTTAGAGTCAAGCTGTCTGCATTCATCAGTTTGAGAGCAAAGGCAGCATCTTTATTTTTAGACTTGAAACGGATACCATACGCTCCAAATGCGTCGAACATCAGAGCGGCTTGCAGGAGTTGGCGATTAATGGCATAATTCGCCAACGGTTCAGAATAAATTTCCTGGACTTTATCGACGAACTGCCGCAGCTCCGAATCGATGACCAGAAGCACCGTGGTGTGTGATGTCTGAAAAGCCGAAACCGAGTTATTTGGACTCAGAAAAAATAAACAAAAGAATAGTATCTGCGATTTATGAAAAAAGAATTTCATGTTCAATTATCCACTTAATAAAAACCCACAAATCTTCACACCATGATTAGTAAAGAACCGTGGGATGGTCGGAATGTATAACTATTCACCTCAAATTTCAAGAAGAATATCGCTCGAGTATGATAAATGTCAGTTTGAAATTAATTTTCAAAAGTCTTTTTTTGTTAAAGAAAAATTAGGTTAAACTCGAATTAATTTTCAGAGTTGTTTCGCGTTTCATGTTTCTGCAAAAGAGTTGCATAAAGTGTATGTTTTCAATGTAAATAGTCTGCATATTAATGTTAATGCATATAGACTTTTAAACGGGCTCTAAACAACCTTAGAGCCGGTTTATTTTTATTCTCGGCTGTCGGTTTCAGGGAAATCTTGTTTTCAATCGATATCACAAACTAAAGTTAAACACCAAACATACAAAGCGGGTAGAATTAATGACGTTCCAGCAGCTTTATAAATTTAAAATAAACAGAAAAATTTGCAACAAGATTTGTTACACCTTATACGATGCCATCGATTTGACCGATGATAAGCGGGTTTTTTTAAAGGTGCTCGACGAAAAGTTGGCGCAAAACAACCAGTATGTGGTCAACTTCATGAGCAGCGCGCACATGTTGAAATTGTTCAAAAATCCGAATATTTATAATGTGTACGACTATGGCAGCGACCGTGATCAGCATTTCATTTCTGCCGAGCCCGTGGATTGGGAGCCGATCAATTCTTTGATCAAAGAAACATTTTCGCTTTCTTTTCAGGATTTGATTGAAATTTTTATTCGAATTACCAGCACGGTACGATACGCCCATCTGCATGGCATGTCACACGGCATCCTAAATCCCAAAAGTATCTACATCAACTCTGATGGCAACATCAAAATTGATGATTTTGGTTTTAGCTGGTTCACGCCGGAAATATTCAAAGATGAGCAACGAGAATCGCTGTATTTGACCCAGTACATTTCGCCGGAAATTTATGATTCAATTGATAAAACAGACAGCCGAATTGATATTTATTCGATTGGAATAATCTTGTATCAATTTTTAGCCGGGTCGCCTCCTTACACCGGCAGCAGTGTCGCTGAAATTCAGGACAAACACATCGAGGCTAAACTGTCGCTGTTAAACATGCCGGAGGACGTGCCCCCCGAACTCGATGCCATTGTAACAAAAGCGCTGCAGACCGAACCGGAAAAACGCTACCAAAATTTAAAACAATTTGTGGAGGCGTTCAAAAAGTTAAATCAGCAGTTTTTCAACGTGAACGAGAGCAGCGATTTGATCAATCCAGCAGAAGTTGATTTTAAGTACGAGCTGGAAAAAACCCAAAAGCACTTTTTTGAAGATGACATAGCGTCCGATAATAAACAAAACTTTTCCTCACGGAAAACAAAAGAACCCTCGTACCGCCGGGCTACGACTTTTAACTCCAAAAAATGGGCCTGGATGGGGCTGGCCTTGATTTTGCTGGTTTCCATTATTTTGGTTAGTACAAACCAGCTACCGCTGCCATTTTTAAAAACAACCGAACCCGATTATGAATTCAGCGAATTTAAATCCACAGCCAACCCCGTGGACCAATTGGCTGATATCCTTCCCGAATCCCCACAAACGGAAAGCTCCCTGCTCACCGGGCAGGATATCGAAGAAGTGGTTTCACAGCCAGATTCGATGACCGAATTGCTTGTGAGTAACCACAGCAAGCCGGAGCTGCCGGAAGAAAGCGCGGCCCCCACCAAAAGCGCGCAACCGCTGGTAAATCACGTGGAAAGCAAGAAGGTTGAAAGCCAGTCCGAACCGAAGAAGGGATCCGAAGCAATCACAAAGAGAGCAGAGAAAGTCAGCGATCGGCCGAAGGTGGTTAACGCGCCAAAACCGAAGCCGGCGAAAAACACGCAACCGCCGGCCGCCAAAACCGCTGCGGTAACTTTTAATGTGAAAGCCAACAACAAACCCATCCAAGCTCTGGTTTTTGTAAACGACCAATTTAAAGGTAAAACCAGTGCCAGCGGCCTTTTAAAATTGGACAAACTTCAAATCAACCAATCCTACACTGTGCGGGTTTCGCAAAAGGGCTACGAAACGGTGACGCAGCAGTTCACAGCCACGAATACTTCTCCGGTGTTAAATTTTGACCTAAAACCTAAATTAGACATTTTTGGCAAAATCATTTTAGACCCGCAGCCCAAAGCCGATTCGATTTTGGTGGACGGCAACCTCTATAGGCAAAACGGCCAGCCGTTAGAAATCACTTTGCCATGGGGCGAACATCAAATCCGGTTTGTCAATGCCAGCTTGAAAAAGTCGTGGCAGCAAACGGTCAATTTAAAAGTGGGACAGGTTTTGCGGGTGAAACATGACTTTGCCAAAGCGGAGTTCGGTAAGGTGGCCATCTCTCTTAAAAACGCTGCGACGTTTGGTTTTGGCTATGTTTATATCGATGGTAATCTCTGGGGTGGCACCCCCAATACCACGCCATTAGAAGTTAAATTACCGGTCGGTTCTCATACCATTGAAGTGAGACGAGAGGGATTTAATTCCATTCCACGCGACATTATCGTGGTGGTTGAGAAAGGCGCGACTAAACGCGTGGCCTTTACTTTCTCAAAAATGTAAATCAAAAATCACTAATTGCGAGGTGGACGCACTGGCGGCCCGGGCAGGGTTTCAACTTCTGCACCCTTGCTTGCAATAACCGTTTTGTACAGCACCGCGGCCGCCGTAGCAAGAATGCCGCCCCTAGCAAACCAGGTCCACATTTTTTTACCGGATTTCTTTTCAGTGTAAGCGGGGGTTAAGCTGAGATACAAAGTGTCCACTTTGCCCGAAGAGACGGTAAGCGGCATATATTTTTCTTCGTAATCTTCTTCGATGATCAATAATTGAAATTTTTTATTCATTAACTCGCAGATCAATATGGGTGTGAATTCGCTGTACAACACCGAATCGTCTTGCACTACCACGAATTCGATGTCTTCCGGATCCGAGGTCACGTACACGCAGCCCACGTGCTGACGACGGATGCGGTTAAATCTTTCGGATAAATCTGGCGGAATCACTAACTCATCCAGTTTTCTTTTGGGATCCAATTTAACAGCCTGTTCGAAAGCTGCATCCACTTCAGAGCTGGCGGCGTTCTGCCGGGTCAAAACAAAACCCATGTACAAATACGCTTCGAACAAATATTCGGTTTTGGCGTCCTGGATACCGATCACTTCTTTCAAAGCCTGCATGGATTGATCGAATTTGGCTTCCCAAAAAAACTTTTTGCCGTTGATAAGCTGCGGCAACGCTTTGTCCTGCCCCCAGAGCTGAAGATTGAAAATCAGGATCCCCATCAATCCCCCAAACCAGATTTTATGTCTCATTTTCATAGATTTGTTCCTTAAATTTTTTAACGTACCAATACTATTTTGCGGATTTGCTGGAAGGAGCCCGCTTTAAATTTAACCAGATACACGCCGGAGCCGATGGGGATGCCGGCATCGGCCGTGGCATCCCAATGAACTCGATAAACACCCGGCTGTTTTTTCTCTGAAACCAATTCTCGAACAATCTGGCCCAGAATGTTCAGGACCTGGATCTCAACCAGTGTCGGTTCAGAAACCTGGTAAGTCATAGTGGTGCCGGCGTTAAACGGGTTGGGGTAATTTTGACTGAGCGCAAACGACTGCGGTACCAGCTCTTGCAATCGCTGTGAGGATTCGATAAATTCCTCGCTGCCGACAAACAATTCAAATTCCCGCAGGGACTCACCTTTCAACGGCAAATAACGATACTCTGGATTTTGGCTGATGGTGATTTTTTGACGGGTGGTTTTATCCAGCAAGACGATTCGCAGCTCAGATGGCAGCGAGTCCAGATGTTGAAATTTTAGATGCACAGGCTCGTTTTGGACGCTGGATTCCACTTCGAATTGCCAGATTTGTCCCTCTTCAAATGGCGGTCGAAAGTCGGTGGTGAATCGACCGTGGTACATCTGCCAATCCGGATGCGGGAACCGCAATGAAACAAAGTCCGCGATGAACGGCGGTTCCAGATAATCCATGGCGTCCCGATCGAGGCGGGCATTTTCCGCGACCCCTAAGTAATTCGACCGATCTTTTAAAGAGCCGCTGTAAGCCTCGATGTTCAACTGCCAGTCTGTTCCTCCAAATGCCTTTTGCATGGCCATCTGCAGGTTTGAGAGAGAGACGGATTTGATCGGTAAAATTTCAAGGATCACGTTGTCAGCCTGACTGTAAACAGTGTAGCCTTCCCACGGTTGTAACGTGGTAATTTGATTTGGCAGAAGCCACTCCTCCTGATAGGTGTAAGGCCCCATGATATCGGAAGCATTGCCCAGAACAACCTGCACATTCGACCAGTCCACTGGAAAATTAAATGGCAATCCGAAATCGGTCCAGCCGGTATTTAGGGTAATTTGAAAAGGCTGATTTGTGACCACCGTGGTACCTATTCCCGAATCGAGCACTTTGTCCGGTGCGCGCACGATAAGCCAGAAAGCTGAGCCGGGACTAAATGCAGAAACCTGCGGATATTCAGAATAACTGTCGCTACTGGTAACATACTGAAACAATCGCCAGTTTTGGGGATCGTACGCGCCGAGGTCGTCTTCCAAAACCGCCAGCGGATCTTTGTTTTCCAAATTCAGCGGTACCGATATCATGCGGTAGAAGAAATCCTGATCACCACCGGGCTGGGGCTGGTTTTTACGCAATCCTTCTTCATTGCTGCCGGAAATGCGCACAGACAGATTGTTCGGAACCGTAGTCCAGTTACTGGTGGGATGATAAGCAAAATTGCTTCCATCTGTTGCTTCGATGAAGTAATTGATCCCAAACACAGAAATCTCTTCCGAAGGCAACGTAACTTGAAAATTGCCGTTGCCAGAATCGCTCATGGCTACCGATTTGAAGCTGACATCTCCGCTAGCCCGGTAAAACAAAGAAGCTTCGGTGATCTGAATATCGTCTTCGATCACCGCTTGAAGGGTAATTTTCTGACCTTCCTCAACCACCAGAGGCGAGGTATGAAAGATGGTGGGCGCGGTGACGTCCACGAATTCAATATCGATAAGGGTGGCGGTTTCGGCGGTATCGTGAAAAGTTTCGCGGTTGCCAAGCAAGTCATAAGCCACTACCTCGAAGCCGTAGGTTTTGCCGTTTTCACCTTTGAAAATTTTGAACGTACTGGTAAAATCGGTAAGCCACGGCTGCCAGGGACCGCCATCCACCTGGTACTGCACATCGTAGCGTTGAGTTAGCCCGACACCGTTGCCGTCGGTGCCGGTACCACTCCAGCTAACCATGAAGGAATCAATGGCACTGGTGGCGGGTGAGGAAGCCACGGTACCGATAGGACCGGTTTGATCGAGCAAAATAGTCATAGTGTCCAGCCGCGTGGAATTGCCTGCGCTATCGGTTAAAATAAAGGTCAAATTGTACTGGCCATCTTCTTTGTTCTGGATGCTGAGGCTGAGCGTTTCGAATATGTCCAAACCGCTGCGCGGCGGCCGGACATCGATGGAGTCCAGGCCAGCAACCTGCAGCGTGAGCTGCTGCAGATGCAGCTCGTCGTAATTTATTTCCACCTCCATGTCGGCCCTTTGACTTGGATTATACCAGTTCGGCAATAAATCCGGATTGATGAGATCGAGCTCCACGATTTTAGGGCTGGTGGCGTCATAACGCAAAAGCACCGAGCTATGATTCTGAAAATCGACATTCCCTCGCTGGTCTTCAAACCACAAATGAAAAAATTGCCCGTCTTCCTGCTGTACGCTGACGGTGGTTGCCGTGGTGTCGCTAATGGTGCCAGAAAAATCATTATTGCTCAAAGGGGCATCCCCTAATTTGTAAAAGGCGCGACCGATACCGCTGGCGTCCGCCGGCGCTTGCCATTGAATTTCAAATTGCGCCGAGTTTTGCCAGGGACTGGGGTTCTGACCGTTCACAGTGAGTGAAATGGGCGCAGCCGGCGCCGTGACATCGTCAGAAGTGGTATCCACGACGGTCACGGTTTGCGCGGTTTCACTGAATTGCGGCCGATTTCCTAGTGAATCAAAAGCGATGGCTTCGAAGCCGTATTGGTTGCCGTGTTCGCCCGGGTAAATTGCGGATGTGTCTAAAACGCTGGTGGTGCGCCAACTCTGCCAGGGGCCGTTGTTGATTTGCACGCGCACCTCAAATCCCTCCACGCCGACACCGCTGCCGTCCGACGCGCCACTGCCCCAGCTCACCTGGAAATCAGGCGAAGAGGAATTTTGCGGGGAACTGGCAAAAGCGCCCACTGGCGGAGTGTTGTCCAATCTAATTTCTGTGTCGGTACTCGAGCGATTGCCGACGCTGTCGATGATTGTAACGGACAGGGCATATTGGCCGTCGGCAGCGCCGGTGAGATTGACCGGGACCTGGATGATGCGGTTCTGTCCGCTGGTGATGTTCTGGCTCACCTGGCCAAACACACCCAGATCGAATTCCGCGCGCAGGGCATTATTTTCATCGTATTGCACCCCAAAGTCGATGGCGCCGGTGGTGCCGGGATTATACCAGTTGGGCAGCAAGTCTGCAGCGGTCATGACCACCGCATCGATATTGGGCCGGGTGCCGTCCACTTTGTATCTTCTTGGCTGCGAAGGCACGCTAAATTTCCCGCCATCCCAGGCTGAAACCCGCCACCAGAAAACGCCGTCGGCAGCAGGTTTGGGTAAATCAAAACTCACGGTCGCGGTATTTTGATCATAAGGAGCCGCCGGTGAAAATCCAGCATCCGCACGAGAATCATAAATGGTGGGAGAAACAAAACTCGCGCTCTGAGCGATTTCAATCACAAAGTGCAACAAATCGCCTTCGGTATCCACCGGAACTCTCCAGGTCAGGATGACGCTTTCGGAATCGGGATTAAAGAAAAACAGATCATTCGGAGCGATCAAAGCCGGCGCTTCCGGGGCCAGATTTTCAGGCTGGCGAAAGGCATTTAAAAAAATTTGCAGAGTGTCCGAGCTCCAATTTGCCACGCCCAGATCGAGCACACCGTCGCCGTTAAAATCGCCTGAATTGATTCCTCTGGGCTGTTGGCCGGTCGCATACAGCGAATCCTGAGTGAAAAAACCGGCGCCGTTATTTAAAAACACCTGCATATTGCTGGAGTTTTTGTTGCTTACCACAAAATCCACATCGAGGTCGCCATCCCAGTCGCCAGTGGTTAGAGCGATGGGGTCATTGCCCGCTGCGAAATCGCTGGGCAGGGAAAACACCGCAGCACCGCCGATGTTGAACAGTACGGTGACATTGTCATCCAGCCGGTTCGCCACCACCACGTCCAACCTGCCATCTCCGTTCAAATCCTGCCCTTCGATGCTGTGCGGTCGTCTGCCGACGGTAAAATTCCGGGCGGCCAGAAAATTACCCGTGCCGTCATTGAACAACAAAGAAACCGTGTTGGTGTCAGAATTGGATACCACCACGTCAAGGGAGCCATCGTTATCAAAATCCCCTAAATAAGCTTCCTGTGGATTGACATCCACTGCAAACGGCACCCCCGCCTGAAAGCTGCTTCCGTTTTGGTTGAAATGCACGGTGATGGAATTGTCATTTCCGTTGACAGTCACCAGATCCAGAAAGCCGTCGCCGTTAATATCTCCGTTTGTGATGAACGCCGGACCGTTGCCGGCAGTCAGTGTTGTGTCGTTGGTGAAGGTACCCGTACCATCGTTACTCAAAATTACAACCGAATTCTGCGATTCGCTCACCACCGCCAAATCGAGATCGCCATCCGAATCGAGATCCCCGCTGGTCAAAGCTCGCGGTCGGTTGCCGACCCCTACCACGTTTCTTTGTTGAAAGATGCCGGAATCGAGGTTGGTCCAGGTAAAAACATCATTGGACCGGCTGTGCGGAACCGCAATATCCAGCTTGTTATCGTTGTTAAAATTACCGACTTCTACATAGTGTGGTCCGTCGCCGGCTGCATAAGCGGAATCCAATTTAAATTTCGCGGTGCCGGTTGTTGCTTGAATGTAAAAAGCCCATTGAAAACTGGCAGACAGCGCCACCCCGTTGGCGCCTTTAATGGCTGGCGTCAAAACCACTGTCACCATCTCGCCGGCTTCGTAGGGCGTCACCGTATCAAACGAAATCGTATTGGAAGCAGCATTGTAAGCGATGGTGCCGCGATGAAAACCGCTGCGGTTGCCGAAGACTAAAATGCTTTGATCGGTCACCGTGGATTCATCCAGCGGACTGTCAAACGGCACCTGAATAGTGGGCCTGGAGTCGTTTTGCAAAGAAAACCGCGAAGGTGTAAAATTGGAAAGTACTTTTGGTGCTTCATTTTGTGCAAAAATATTTATTGGAAAAACCGTGAGCAATATCCCCCACAAAAGTAATTTGAATTTTAATTTTAAATAAAATGGCGCGGACATACATTGCCTCTTCAAATTGTAAATATTAGACCTTCAAACACAACTGTTAAATTGTTGATTAAGGAATTTGCTTTTGAAAGGAAATCTGTTTTAAAAATCTTTTGGAGCAAATCGACGTTCGCCTTCCCTGGCTTCAAAATAAATTAAAAAAACGAATTCAAACCGATGAAAAAATAAGGAGCGGCAAATATCAGAACCCGCTCCTTGAAATTACACGAAAACATACTGGCAGTGTTGACCATTTGCGTAAAATAAACAATTGTATTAACATACTGTTATACAATCGTGAGAAATCAGCAATTCTTTAAAAATATTGTGGCACTCAAAATAAAATAAATTTACATATCTGGTTCCCATTCAGTTGTTGGCAGTTGGCATTTCGCTGTTGATTTTGAGCTTACGGATACGGTTTTTTCTCGTCTTTTGTTCATTTGATTGAGCCCAAAGTAACTGGACAACTTCATCTATGCGAAAGCGTCCCTTCGACTAAGCTCCACACAGGTCGTGACGGGCTAAGCAGGGATTCCCCACGGCCAGGAGGCTTGTGAGGGAGAGAGGAATCGATTTCGTTCAGATACGAATTAATTGAGTTTTGAACTCAATCGATGAACCTGAGGGGAGAGAAGAAATAACTGCAGTTTCCGTACCTAATTAGTGTCCAGCCGTAAAGATCCCTTTTTTGTCATTCCCGCAATCTTGAAGCCGGAATCCATTGTTCAGTTAGGCACGAGATTCCCGATGAGC
>JBHHXN010000007.1:0-77841 GCA_046757025.1 bacterium | reverse complement strand
CACGTACGGATCTGTGGGGAGGCTGACCGGGTAACCGGCCGGCTTTACCCGGAACACAGACGAAACCGCGCTGGTTTTTAGGAGATTCAAAGTTACAATGCGCGGTTTCGCCGGTTAAACGTGCGTTATTCTAAGAGTATTCAAAATGAGTCGAGGAATGGACAACTGATTAATGGGAACCACCAAAGATACTGATCCGAGTGCTGATAGTCGGGAAGTCGAGAGAGCCAAAGAAATTGCTCGAGGCCCCTTAGGCAAGGAGCTGTCAAAATCTGTTCTTTATACTGGTACGGCTACACGAATCGAACTCCGTGGGAAGCATATAGCCATTACATGCGATCACGTTCTACAAAAATACGACCAGATAATTGGTGAAGGTAAGAGTGCACAACTTCAAATCGGTAATCTCAACCTCGATCCATCAAACTCCACGATTGATAGAAATTCCGACGTTGATATTGCGACATTAGATCTTGAGCCATACAATTTGGATCGGGTTTCACTCGACAAAAATATAGGAGATAGATTCATAACTCCTTTTGAATGGCCACCGTCGGAAATAACTGAAAATGATCTATTCATAACTGGTGGCTTTCCCAGAGTTTTTAGAAAACGAGTTGCTCCAACAGAGTTTTTATTCGCCTCGTTGAGTATCGGCCCAGTAGCCGTAAGCAGAGCCTATAGCGACGAAATTACTTGTCGATTTGAGCGAGAATACTGGGTCTCTGACAGGAACCCTTTCGGCATTGATATCAACACCCTTGATGATTTGGGTGGTCTTAGTGGTTCACCCGTTTTTAAATATGATCAAACCCAAATCAGAACATTTGAATTTGTTGGAATTGTTTTCGAATACTGTCGCATTCCCTTTGATTTGCTTAAGATTCGTTTGGCAAACACATTGGATTTGAATGGTAAAATATTAACCTGACTATTTATAGTGAATTGGTCAATTTTCGCATAAACAAGGCGCTGCACCCGACCGCGATTCCTCTGTGCTCCATAGCGGAACGGATAGGTGGTTTATTGCGGTGTCCGCTCCACCTGAATATTTTCCAGCACGATCTCCGAAACCCTGGTGAGCTGTCCCGATTCAAATAGTTGGTCGTGATTCTCAATGGCTGTGACGCCTGTCGGGCCTTTGAAGTTGTGATAATCGGCGAATAAAATGCCATTTACCCGCCGCTGATTGAAAGCCTGCCGAAAGCGCGAACCGCTCTCATTGCGATGGTAATAATAAGCCAGATAATCCAGGGTTTTGCGCTTTTCATGAATCCAGTAAACGAACACATCTTGGTAGTCTGGTCCCCCACCCTCTTTTTGGAAAGTGACTTCGATTTTGTAGTAATTGTTATTCTGGAGGGTGGCTTGACCGAGGTAGCGTTTCTGAACCGCTGGATCGTTCAGGCCATAGGGTAGCAGAGCAAAATAGACCACCGAATTGACCGATTCAAAAAATTTGCGCTTTTCGGCCTCCGAAAGCAGTACACGCGCGCCATCCACTTCCCTGTAAAAGCCGTCGTTGTTTAGCACATCTTGGATTAGCCCGACGCTGTCTCTAAAGGATCGTTTGTAGGTGAACAAGCCATTTTGTTGTTTGATGTAAAAGTGCTTATTGCGAAAATCAAATTCAATGGTGGAGTTTTGATAGTACTGCCCGCCGTGCGCTGTGATGGCCGCATCGATGATATTTTGAGCGTTTGGTTGCTGTTCGCAGCTCATAAAAATCAAACTGACCAGCGCCGCTAACAGTCCACTAAGGTTGCGTTCATGTGAGCGGTTGGACTTCTGGCGATTGAAAGCGATTTCTGGATACATTTTTGATTTCCTCTCCAGGATGAATTTTATTTAGACCTAAATTGAGCGATTTAGCTTTGAATTGTCCGATCAACGGCAAAATTAGGGTGTTCACGCTTTAGCGTGTTCCCAGCACACCGAACAACCCATCCGCTCAAGAATCGCTCAATTTCGGTTGGAATTTCTGATGTTTGCAGCGGCGATCCGGTTTTCAATTGCTCGCGGTTTTTAACTGTGAGCGCTTGAAATAACTAAAAATTAAAGCCAGAACCAGCACCCCAAGACAACCGATGACGTTGAACCAGAGGTAGGGCATGTCGGTGAATACGTAGCAGGCGATTACGGCGAGCTCGGCTAAAATTGCGGCTACGAATGTGGCGGTTCCGCCTACTCGTTTCACATAAAACGCCACTAAAAAGATCCCCAAAATGGTTCCATAAAATAGCGATCCCAGGATGTTTACCGCCTCGATCAACGAGCCTAGGCGATTGGCAAACAACGCGAAGATGATGGCGTAAATTCCCCAGAATACCGTTGCCATCTTCGACACCGTTAAATAGTGCTTGTCCGAACCATCTTTTTTAATGAGCCGTTTGTAGATATCGATAACAGTGGTGGAGGCCAGCGCGTTAAGCTCTGCTGAGGTGGAGGACATGGAAGCCGATAGAATGGCCGCCAGCACCAGACCGATCAATCCCACCGGCAGGTAGTTGATGACGAAACTGAGAAAGATGTAGTTAGTGTCGTTGGGGTCCGCCCCCGGGTTGGCTTTTCGAATGGCCTGAATCCCTTGCTCTCGAATCTGGTTGGCTTGTATTTGGATCTCATCGAGTTGATTGGTTAAGCTTTGAATTTGTCTTTCATCTTTTGCCTTGAGAGCTGAAAGTAGTTGTCGGATTTCCGCTTGTTTTTCCCGATGAATGGACTGGTATTTTTCCTGCGCCTCCTGGTATTCAGCAGCATAAGGGCTGGACTGGACGTTGTTTGTTTCAACCGAATTAAAAAAGATGGGCGGCGTGATGAACTGGTAGTAAACAAACACCATCGCTCCCAGAAACAGAATAAAAAATTGCATGGGCACTTTTACAATACCGTTCATCAGCAGGCCCATGCGGCTTTGTGTGATGGAGCTGCCGGCCAGATAGCGCTGCACCTGGGACTGGTCGGTGCCAAAGTATGAAAGCATGAGAAAGGTGCCGCCGATGATGCCAGACCAGAAACTGTAGCGGTTGTTGAGATCAAAGGTAAAGTCGATGGCATTGAGCCGGCCCATTTTGCCGGCCACGTAAACCGCATCCAGGGTGGAAATATCGGACGGCAGCAAACGGAAGATCATGATGAACGCTAAAACCATGCCCACCATGATGACGATCATCTGCTGCAAGTGGGTTTTGTTGACAGCGTTTGTGCCGCCGGTGGTGGTGTAAATGACCACCAGCGTACCGATTACAAAAATGGTCAAACTAAGGTTCCAGCCGAGAAGCACCGATAGGATCAGCGCGGGTGCGAAAATCGTAAAACCGGCCGCCAGTCCGCGCTGGGTTAAAAACAGAATACTGCCCAGCGCCCGGTTCTTCAAGTCGAAACGATTTTCGAGATATTCGTAAGCGGTGTAAACCTGCAGACGGTGAAAGATGGGAACCGCGGTGATGCACAGGATGATCATCGCCAGCGGCAGTCCCAGGTAAAACTGCACGAAGCGCATGCCGTCCACATACGCCTGGCCCGGGGTCGATAAAAAGGTGATGGCGCTGGCTTGCGTGGCCATGATGGACAGCGCGATAGTGTACCACGGCGTGCTTTTATTTGCTAAAAGATAGCCTTTGACGTCTTTGCTGCCGCGGCTTTTCCAGACGCCGTAACTGACAATGAAAATTAGCGAAACACTTAAAACAACCCAATCGACTACACTCAACGGAATATCCTGGTAAAGATGTAAAATGCGATGATCAGGAGCACCAGATGGCCGAAAACGAAGGCGTACAGTCGGTTCCAGCTCTTGAAAATGGGCGGCGCTTCCTCTGCAGGGTTCTGCTTTTCAATTTTTTTTATCATGATATTTTCCTGCTGAAATAAGATTCACAAACAATCTGACCGCACCCGCCACGCCGGCCGGCAGCTGCCGGAACCAGGAATAGCCGGTGTAAATGAACACACCTTTTCCGTAGTGCGCAATCAAAAGGCCGCCTTTTTTGTTACCCTCTCCCGGGTCGTGACTCGACAGCACCGGTTCATAGTGTTCGTCCCAGTCGTTAGCGAAATACAATCCCCGTTCTTGTACCCAACCGTCAAAGTCTTTGGCTGTGATTTTGTGTGGAAAATTCAACAGCGGATGTTTTTCAGAGAGGAATTGTACGGGTGCGATTTCAACGGTCACGCGATCCCGGGAAATTTTAAACGGATAGGGTCCGATCTCGTTGGTAACCAGGCCGAAGGCGACGTTGTACTGAACCACCAGGGTTCCGCCCCGATGAACGTATTCCAGCAATTTGGGTTGCAGGTGCTTTAAACGCGGACGCGTGTTGTAAGCACGTATGCCGGTGACGATAGCCTCGTAACGGCTCAGGTTCTCGCTTTCGATCTGGTGGTCATCCAGCAGCGTAACGGAAAACCCGGCCTGTTTCAACACTTCAGGAATTTCATCTCCCGGCCCCATGATGTAACCGATCCTGGAAACGGCTCTTTGAATCTCGACTCTGACGAGCCTGGCGGTGGCCGGCGGAAACAGGCTTTGTTTTAAAATATGCGGGTGGCTGATTTCCACGAGACTCTGGTTTAGTGTTTTACCATTCACTTCTACTTCCAGGGCTATGGAACCTACCTCAGAGAGGTGCGGGGGGTGAACCGAAACGGAGTACCTGAGTTCGCCGAATTTCTGGTCAATTTGAAAGGGCACGCGCTCCGGGGTGGCGCGCCAGCCGGTGGGCAATTTGATGTGCAATGTGCCGGCAACTTTTTTGCGTGCGCTTTTAAGGGTCAGCCAGATGGTGCGGGGCTGGACATCAGGAAACAGATAGACTTTTTGATCCAGGTTAACGGTCACATCGGGACGCAGCTCTAACTGGCGGAATTGTTCGCCCACCACCCATTCGGTCCAGCGAAAATAGATGGGCGTTTGCCATTCTAACGATTCGTTTTCCACAAAAAATTTGAAATGAACCGGCAAGGGAAAGGGATTTTGCGGTTGGCCAATTAGCGTTTGTTTCGAAACGGCAAACGTGCCCTGATCGGAAGGCGATTGCAGCCAGTATGGATGGGTGATGTTTACCGTTTTGGGAATTTCCAGTTTTTTTTCAAAAGCGGTGACCTCGTTGGTTTTGAGAACGCGGTTGAACGTGGTATCAAAATCGGCGGCTGGCAGGCTTATCTGCTGCAATTTTAGTGGATAGGTCGAACGATTGACCACCTCGAAAGAGAGACGAATTTGGCCGCCCGGAGTGGCAGCATAGTTGTCGGCCACAGCTTCGATCCACAAACCCGCACACGATTGAATTATCTTCAGCAGCTCTTCTTTTTTTACCTCCACCCAATAATTGTCTGGCATTTTGTTTAATTCTGTGTAAACCTGCACCAACCTGGGAATGGACTCCTGCGGTCGCCGCGGTTGGTAGGATCGGTAAATTTCATCGAGCCGTCGCCCGATTTGCCCTCCACCAGCGATTCGGGACCAGCTCACATCGATGCCTTCAAACGGATCCGTACGGACTGGCTCTCCGGCAGTCAAATTCAAATAGTCAAAACGAGTCCCCCGGCGCCCGCGGGCGCCAAATCCCTGACTTTTATGTTTGGAACGGCTTTCCGCCATTATCTCGGTGTAAGATTTCCCTAACAGGACATTGTATTTGCCGACGTCGATTTTTAGTAACCCTGCCGAAGTGGAGGGATTATTTGATCGAAGGGGCCGCCAGTCGTTCCAGAATAGACGCTTTGGCTGCCAGGTGCTGACATATTTTAATTGCTCGGGAAACTGCGTGGGGTCACCGGCTATTTGAAAAGCCTCATTCGCTAAAAGTGCCGAGGCGGTGTGGTGACCGTGCCGGCCTTCGCCGGTGGCCGGAAACCGGGTGATGATCACGTCGGGTTTGAACATGCGTAAAATCCAGACGACGTCGGACAATATTTTTTGCCGATTCCAGATCTCCAGGGTTTCTTCCGGGGATTTGGAATATCCGAAATCGATGGCGCGCGTGAAGAACTGCCCGGCGCCGTCGATTTTTCTGGCTTCTAACAATTCCTGCGTTCGCAACACACCCAGAAGATAGCCCTTTTCCGTGCCGATGAGATTTTGACCGCCATCGCCGCGGGTGAGGGAAAGATAAGCGGTTCGGTACTTTTTGCCTTTGGAAAAATAAGACAGTAACGCCTGGTTTTCGTCGTCCGGGTGCGCACCAATATAAAGCACGCTGCCCAG
Source organism: bacterium (assembly GCA_046757025.1). Lineage (GTDB taxonomy): Bacteria > Zhuqueibacterota > Zhuqueibacteria > Oceanimicrobiales > Oceanimicrobiaceae > JBHHXN01. The sequence goes on along the minus strand of JBHHXN010000007.1, from coordinate 71,633 downwards.
AATGGTTAATTTTTTCAGGGCGAGCTGGATTTCGGCTGAGTTGAGCATGGCGGTGGGTTGGGCCTTTAAGGTGGAGGTTGCCCAAAAGAAAACGGCAATTAGAAATTTCGAACAAGCAGAAGGGGTACGTGAATTCAAACAAACTGCTATTTTAATCATATTATTTTTGTGAAATTGGTTGAAATCTTGTCAAGAATGTTTACTGACAGTCCGTCATGAATGAGAATGTGATAAAATATTTCAAAAACAAGTTTGAAAAAATTGATTTGAACGCAATTGGAAAGAGTGAAATATAGTTTATTCCTGAGTGAGTTGCAAATAATTTGTAATATGAAAAGCTCCTACCTTGCGAATTCGGGGCGGCCGCCAAAATCCCAAGTGAAGCAAGAAGTTGTCATTGCTGCGTAAGCAAGCATCCAAAAGCCAGAGAATGATCAATAAGCTGTCGATTCACGCTTGCTGCTTTCGCAAGGGCACGCTTCGCGGGAAAACAGACATCAGAGACTTTGGGGAATGCCCCGCGAAAATGGACCCGCGGTGAACTGCCATGTACAAACATTTCACCGCGGATTTCATATTCGAAAGGAGAATTTTCACAGAACGGATAAACTAAGCAGCGGTATTAATTCGTGCCTTCCAGACCTTTGATGGCTTTCGCGATTCTATCCTTTTGAGTATCCGGGGCTTTGGCGAGAGCCTTTTTGTAATTTTTAATGGCGGATTTATTGTCGCCATTTTTAGCGTAGCATTCGGCTAAACTGTCATAAACGTTCCAGCTATCGGGATTTCTTTTCACGTTCATTTTAAAAACGTCCAGGGCCTCGGCGATTTTGTTCTGGTTCATGAGCTGATAACCGTAAAAATTGATTTGATTTTCAGTGGCCACTTCCAGCGCCCTGGCCATGGTCTTATCCGCTTCCTGGGTTTTACCTGTTTTTACCAGTAATTGTGATTTGACCCTCAAGTTGTTGAAATTAGCCGTGCTGTTGATGGAGCGATCGATCCAGGTCAAAGCTTCTTCGTGGTTGATGTCGTTGCGCAGACAATAATTGGCAGCTTGAAACGGGCCCTGCCAGCCAAAACCTGGAAGGGAGCGGAGCTCGTTTCTTAAACTTTCCAGCACCACTTTGCTCACATCCACCTCAATTTTGAAAGGAATTTTGACCTTTTCCCAGCGCAAATAGGCGGTTGATGAATTGCTGGTGTGATCTTCGAATCCGTAGCTCAACCATTCCTGGTGATCAACTTGCTGCGGACTGACCGAAACACGCAGGGCGTCTTCTGTTTCATCGTAAAAGAAGCTGCCCCATGAAGTTGAATTGTTGCTGAAAATGAGCACCCAATCGGCATTTTCCTGAGGGATGATATGAAAACCGTAGGTGCCGGCAGCCAGAGGTTGGCCTTCTATGGTGACATCGTCGGAGAAGGTGATGGTGGTATTGTCATTCGCTCCAGCGCGCCAGGGGAAATCGTTGCCGGAACCGAAAGGAACGCCCGAGCTCATATCATAAGGTACCAGTTTGCCCCAAATTTCGCGGCCTTTGACCCCCGGGCTGTGATAGTTGATGGTCACATCGCTGATGCCAATTCTTTGATTCACGGACGCCTGCGGACTAACCCGTGGCAGCGTGACTTGTGCTTGCAAGACGCTTATGCCTAAAAGCAGCACAGAAAACATAAGCGTGAAAACGAGTGAAGATTTATTGTGTGAATGCATACTTCTCTCCTTACTGTTATGGTGAATAAAAAATGAGTTTATTTGAATTAATGGATTTGTATTAATTTATTGGACGTAAAAACGAGTTGAATTAAAATTTAGGAAACGTATTTATTTTTGCAGCGGCGGAAATGTTTTTAACAAGGTAGTCCATAAAAATATTCTACCTTACGGCGGTAATTTAAAAATGTTACAATAATTATTGGGACCGGTGCCTTATCGCAGACGTTGCTTCAAAAAGATGGTTGACACCGTAAAGCGAAAAGGAAATCCGAAACAGTCCGATGGCAGATTGGGGATGGCCGATTTGAGCTGCCGGATGATTGAAATTTTTTGGAATTCGAACGAAAACTTCCCGCCTCGACTTTGTTTTTGCAGAAGTAAAAACAAAAAAACCAGCCGTAAATGAAATGGCGGCGCCAAAATCAGGGCATTCCAATTTTTAGTCGTAGGTCGTTTCGTCGGGATTCAATTGTTGTGAGTCTGCACTTTCACATTGCTCGGAGGATTGGGTGCACGATCGCGGGTGGTTTGGATATTTTCCAACAAGCTGCGAAAGTCATATTCCAGGGATTTTCCATGGTAGCTCACCGTCATCACATTGTCGAACCAGGTTATGATGGAGCCGTTTTTATAAACGGTTTCCATTCTTTTGAAGGGAAAGGTACAATCGCCCGGGGCGTACAAGCCGCAGTTGTCTGAGGAGTTGATGGTAATTCCTTGAGAAGTGGTGTATGATTTGGTTGTCAAGCGGGCGTTATTTTTTACCGCTTTTTTAAATTCCGTGTAGGAGGGGTATTCGACTCCCAACGTCGCCAATTCCACCGAAGCGGTGCTGCTGGTCATTGAAATGGCCACAAAAACCGGGTTCAATTTCTTGAACAGCCATTTACCATCCACCTCGTCTATTTGCCATTCCTGTCGTCTTTTACGTTCGTGCAGTTTCGGCTGACTGCCGATGTCCGCAAACAACGCATTGCGGAATTGTTTGCCTTCGTTCCCGAGATATCGGGTTTCGGTGGTGTCGGCGATATCTGCTTGGCCGTTTATCCAGAAACGGATGAATTTGCCGGGGGCGTCACCCCGAACCGTCACCTGCCAGCCGCTGTTCAAACCGCCGACATTGGAGCCGATATTATAGTGCGGCGTGACGTAATTCCACTTGCCTTTTCGGCGATCGTTTTTCAATTTGGCGTCATGACGTTCCTTGTGAAAATGATAATAGTCATCGTTTTCATCGGACAAATTGGCCAGGTCCACAAAAAGCTCCGGCGGCTCGTAATCAAAGCTAAACAAAACGTTGATGTCAGGTCGTTCGGTATCCTTTTGCCCGATTCCGAAATATTCATAAATTGGAAAGTTGCTGTTTTTGCTGGTCCTGCGAAAGTCGGTTCGCCCTAACGTGCCGCCCCATTCCGAATTCCCGAAATCCAGCAAAGCGTCCAGCATAACCAATTCCGCCCCCATCTTTGCCTGGTTGCGGAATTGATTGTCTCGGGCAAAATCGTAGAGCATCAAGAGCGCCCCCATGTAGGCGCGATGATAATTGAGGCTGTCGAATTCGCGATTTCCTTCCAAATACCAGGTCGCTAATTTATGCTTGATAAAATCTTCTGCAAGTTGACTCGCATTGTACGGCCCCTTACCGAACAGGTAGGTGTGGCCGCCAATCGAGAAAGTGGGCCAGTTGTTTGAATAGATGGCATCCTCGGTGGCATCCGATGTTACCGGATGGCCATAAAAGGGGAATGTTAATTTGTTGTCAAAATAAGTTGTGTAAATGTAAATGCCCACCATGGTCCAAATTTGTTTGTTGGGATTGAAGTCCTGAAAGGCTTCGGCATTTTTAATGAGGTTTTCTTCGTATTTTCTTTTTATTGCGGCTTCATCGATTTTGCTGATCACGTTGCTTCCCTTTGAACCGAATTTTACCAATAGGGCGGCCAGGTAGCCGTGATGACTTCTACCGCCAGTAAACCAAAAAGCACCGAGGATGTCGTGCAGCGTCTCCGACACCGTCTGGTTATAAAGACCTTTTTCAAGCCAGGCGCTAAAATATAATCTCCTGTCGAAATCTGACATCTGCGGCGTGGGGTCTGGAACGTTCGCTAACCATCGCTGTTTGCGTTGTGCGTAGGTTAATCCATCGAACCCCGTTTGAGCGTTTAAGCTGGCAATGGTGAGTAAGGTCAGGAAAAAAATCATCCCCGTTGCCCTTGTGTGCTTAATTGAATCCCGAGGACGTATTTTGTGCAATTTGATCATCGTTAGGTTTATTTCGAATTGAATGTGGTAGTCATGTAGCAAAATTTTCGCCAAAAATGATGAGTTCGAATTCTTTGGTGAAAACGGTTGAACAAAGGATGGAAATTAAAGAGTTATCTGTACTTTGACTCGAGCTTTTATTGAAGCAGAGGAAAAAATTCCGCAATCGCTTCTGATATTTCAAGTCATTTTGAATGAAAAATTTACTCGTAGCTAAAAACGTAATACAAAAATGAAATATAAAGGCTCTAAGTCATTTCACAGACGCGGCTGCGAAAAGAGGGCTGACACAGTAAGGATAAATGGAAATCCGAAACACGCCGATTGCGGTTTGGGGATGGCGGATTCCGGACTTTGCACATCGATTGTTTGCAAAAACACTTTTCTGCATTCCGAAGTCCACAATCTGAAATCCGCAATTTTATTTCGACATTCGATGTTAGACTCTTTAACATATCCGTCACAAATTGTCGGTGTTTGGCGCGAATCGTCGTGATTGATCTGCAATATTTAACCTAAGAATCCCATAAATAATGGCTTGATCCTCGATTCAAATTTATTATATTTGAGATATGATCAAGGTTTCGAATCTGTGTAAATCTTATGGAAATCAAACGCTGTTTCAGGATGTCACCTTCAACATCAATCCGAAAGAGCGCATCGGCCTCGTGGGAAGAAATGGGCACGGTAAAACGACGTTATTTCGGCTCATTTTAAAACTCGAGGAGCCGGATTCTGGCGTCATCGTTTGTCCTAAAAATTATCGCTTGGGATATCTGGAGCAGCATTTGAATTTCACGCAAAGAACGATTTTAGAGGAGGTTTGTCTGGGCCTACCTAAAGAGCAGGAACACGATTCCTGGAGGGCGAAGAAAATAATGGCAGGTCTGGGTTTTGAGCAAACGGATTACCCGCGGGCCCCTGCGGAGTTTTCGGGTGGATTTCAGGTTCGATTAAATCTAGCGAAACTGCTGGTGTCTGATCCGGACATCCTGCTGTTAGATGAGCCGACGAATTATCTGGATATTGTGGCCATCCGCTGGCTGACTCAGTTTTTACGGTCCTGGACAAAAGAGCTGATGTTGATTACGCACGATCGAAAATTTATGGATCAGGTTACGACGCACACGCTGGGCATTCATCGAAAACGAATCCGAAAAATCGCGGGCGACACACAGAAGCTTTATGATCAAATTCTCGCGGACGAAGAGATTTATGAAAAAACACGTTTGAACGATGAGAAGAAAAGGAAAGAGGTCGAGCAATTTATCCGTCGATTTCGCGCCAAAGCCCGGCTGGCGAATATGGTGCAATCCCGTATAAAAACGCTGCAAAAAAAAGAGAAAAAGGAAAAACTACAACCGCTGGAATCGTTGGATTTTTCTTTTAAATCCGCGGAATTTCCTGCAAAAACCATGATGCGTGTGGAAGACATTTCATTTAAATTTGGCGAAAACCAGGCGACCTTATTCGAAGGATTGAGTTTTGAGGTGGGCAAGCGTGATCGCATTTGTGTGATGGGAAAAAATGGTAAAGGAAAAACCACGTTGTTGAAGGTGGTAGCGGGCGTGTTACCGCCGAACACCGGCCAAATAAAAATGCACCCCGCGCTGAAAACAGGATATTTTGAGCAAACGAACACCTCGTACTTAGATCCCCACCGAACTGTGGAAGAAGAAATCCGTTTTTCGAACACAGAGTGCACGCACCAAACAGCTCGCGACATTGCCGGTGCCATGATGTTTAGCGGTGATTTGGCGCTGAAAAAAATTTCCGTGCTCTCCGGTGGTGAAAAAAGCCGGGTGATGTTGGGGAAAATCCTGGCTGCGCCTAGTCACTTGCTTTTATTGGACGAACCGACTAACCATTTGGATATGGAATCGTGCGATTCTTTGCTGGCCGCCCTCGATTCGTTCGAAGGCTCGGTCATCCTGGTTACGCACAACGAAATGTTTTTGCACACCCTGGCCAATCGCCTGATCGTTTTCGATCGCGGAAAACAATTTGTTTACGAAGGCAGTTACCAAGATTTTCTGAACGACGTGGGCTGGCAAGTAGATGAAGAGCGCGAGGCTGTTGAGACAAAAGAACAAAGCAGTCAATCCACGCGTGACGAAGTTTTAGACAAAAAAGCTCTCAGGAAAAGAAAAGCAGAAATCGTGCAACAAAAGTCGAAAGTACTCAATCCGCTGAAGTCGCAAATCGAAAAGATGGAATTAGAGATCGAAGAGTTGGAGCTACAGATGGTAGAAAACAATCAACAGCTCATTTATGCGTCCACCAACGGCAACGGTCAGGAGTTCGCGGCTCTGGTGAAAAAAGAACGAGCTTTAAAGTCTGAAATCGATACCAAATACGAAACACTTGATCGCATCACCGTGGAATACGAAGAGCAGTTAAGGTCTTATGAAAAGTTGTTAGAACAGTTTTAAAACTGCAACTATTCAGCGGAATAGGGTCATAATCAAATGAAGTAAAATTAAGTATAAATGAGTGTTTCGTAAAAAGTAATCCGGGCTGTCATTGCGAGTCCCGCGGTGTGTGCGGGACGAAGCAATCTCATCCACACGAAGTCATTGATTTTTTAGAGATCGCGTCGTCATCCAGCCTATGGCGGGATTCCTCGAGATGGCCGAAACGGGACTTTTACGAGATCCTCATAAATAAAATTCGTAAATTTCTTTTATGGAATTAAATGTTGAGGGTAGCCATGAAAAAACTTGCTGCTATTGTGGGATTTCATTTTCTTGTCTTAGTAATTGTTTCTTGTAATGTTTCAGTCAATAAAACCGTCTATGTTGAGGATGGCACCACAAAACGCGGCGACATCAACGCCGTTAACGGAGCAATTATCGTTGGTGAAGACTGTAAAGTGAAAGGCGATTGCCGTACGGTCAACGGCCGGATCGAAGTCGGGAAGCGCTCACGGGTTGAAGATGTACAAAGCGTCAACGGTCGCATCGAGTTGTCCGAAGAAGTCTACTCCGATGGCGATATTGAATCGGTTAACGGCGACATTTCGTGCGCAAAAGACGTTGAAATTGAAGGGTATGTGCGATCCGTCAACGGAAACATCGAATTGTACCATACGCTGGTAAATCGCAACGTGACGACTGTGAACGGAAATATCGTACTCGATGACGAGAGTCGATTAAAAGGCAACGTGATCATTGAAGGAAAAAGAAAAAACAGATCGAAGCAACGGGTGATAAAGATCAAAATTTTAAACGATTCCGTGGTTGAAGGCGATATCATCGTTGAAGATGAAAACGTGGAAGTTTTGGTGTTTCTGGAAAACGGTGGGAACGTGTTAGGTAAAATAGAGAATGCAGAAGTCGTAGGACAGTAATTTAATCAAACCATCACAACGCTATTTTAGAGACGACTTCTCGAAGCTGCCCGGGTGAAAAGGGTTTTTGTAAAAAACCCAGCAGGTCCAGGTGTTCGGTATCGGACGCGATCAGCTCGGAATCGGCAGCGCTGATAAGCACGATCTGGCATTTAGGACTGGTCTTTTTCGCGGCGCGGGCGATTTCAACTCCATGTGCCCGTGGCAGCCGATAATCGCTGATGATTAAGTCGAATTGTATTTTAGATATGAGGTCAAGAGCGCTTTGTCCGTCTTCGACTACTTGAATTTCAAACCGAAAATCACGCAGTGCTAATTTGATCAGATCCACAAACGCCTGATCATCTTCAACAAGCAAAATCTTTTTGGTATTCATAATCAATCGTGTAAGTCTGTATTCACTTAATTTCATTTATCATCGGCACGAATTGATGAAGGTTTATTAATTGTTCGATCAAATCACAGGAGTGACGAAGATGTCATTTTCAGAGCAAATGCAGGAAAGATCACACGCCATCTGGGCAGCTATCTTACACCATCCCTTCGTTTGCGGAATCGGCGAGGGTACGCTCGATAAAGAAAAATATCAATTCTATCTTACACAAGATTACGTTTATTTGATCGAATTCAGTCGAGTGTTTGCGCTGGCGTCGGCCAAAGCACGTAATCTGGAGGACATGAGCTATTTTGCGAAATTGTTGGATTTGACTTTGAACACCGAGATGGATTTGCACCGCCGTATTTGTGCTGAATTTGACATAAGCAAATCGGAGCTTGAAAACACCGAGCCGGCGTTCGTCACTCTGGCCTACACCAGTTTTTTGGTCAAATCCTGTTATGAAGAGCCTTTGCCCGGTATCCTGGCCGTGCTCCTGCCCTGCGCCTGGGGCTATGCGCATATCGCGATAACTCTCAAAGACAAAGGCCTGCCCGAAGCCCCCCACTATCGCGACTGGATCGAAACCTACGCTTCGGATGAGTTTGTTGGCTGGGCTGACTGGCTGAAGGAAAAAATGGATGGTTTTGCGCAAATTGCCTCAAGCTCGGACAAAGAACATTGGTACAAACTGTATTTGCAAAGCAGTCGGTTTGAGCTCATGTTTTTCGAGATGGGTTGGCTGCAGGAATGTTGGCCTGCACCGGTACCTTGAATTGAAAATGGTGCTCATTTGAATTGAATCAAGTATTTCATTTCCGTTCGCCATTTTGAATTTTCAAAATGGCGCAAAATAAGGCTTGATTTTAACTGCAGAATTGGATATATTTATTTTCGTTTTTTAAATACTTGGCGCATTCGTCTAGTGGCCTAGGACGCCGGCCTCTCACGCCGGTAACACGGGTTCGAGTCCCGTATGCGCTACAGGAAAAGCTTTAATAAAAATTGCGGAATAAGCCCGTCCCGACTTTCTGTCGGGACAACCCGGGTTCGACTGGCATATACGCTACTTGGTTGGGAAGTTTTCTGGTGAATTCAAAAAATCACTTCATCAACGACTGATTCATCTAACTGCGCCCGTAGTTCAATTGGATAGAACGCTTGGCTACGGACCAAGAGGTTGGGGGTTCGAGTCCTCCCGGGCGTACAAATTTGACTGTAATCATCAATTGTTTGCACCCGTGCTGAATGAACGCGGCGAGTATGGGCTTTTTTAAATACCATTCAATATAATAAATGATGGAATATGACAACTCACGAAATTTGGATGGAGCAGGCATTTCGTGAGGCTGAAAAAGCGTTTGAAAATGAAGAAGTTCCAATTGGTGCTGTTATTGTCGAGCAAGATCGCATAATCGGCCGTGGACACAATCGGGTTGAAAGTTTGCAGGACCCTACGGCACACGCAGAAATGATTGCCATTACCGCTGCCGCCAATACAAAGAAATCCTGGCGTCTGGAAGATGCGATTTTGTATGTAACCAAGGAGCCTTGCCCCATGTGTGCCGGGGCAATTTTTTTATCTCGAATAAATCATGTGGTGTATGCCGTAAGCGATGCTCGAATGGGAGCTTGTGGTACCGCAATAAACATACTGCAAAATTCGGCGATTCATGCCAGGGTTGACGTAAACATGGGCATTCTGCAGGATAAATGTTTAGGGATTTTGCAGACATTTTTTAAGAATATCAGGAAAAAAAATCAGGAGAGGTGACCGAGTTGGCCGAAGGTGCACGATTGGAAATCGTGTGAGGGGCCACAAGCTCCTCCCAGGGTTCGAATCCCTGCCTCTCCGCTGAAAGTCGGGTTTAAAATTGTTAATCCGTCAATTGTGTGAAAACGTTTACTGAGCGCAGGATGTGGGTGGTGTTTTGAAGGGGGATATGACTTTGAAGAAGAAGTTGACCGGAGAGGTGCCGGAGTCTGGCTTATCGGGGCGGTCTCGAAAACCGTTGTGGCGTTTCGTCACCGGGGGTTCGAATCCCTCCCTCTCCGCTGATGGAAGATCGAACAAATCGGCAAATCGTTGAAAATGGGTGATTGGATTTGTGTTCGATCGTTCACGGAAAATGGGGCCGTAGCTCAGTTGGGAGAGCGTCGCGTTCGCAATGCGAAGGTCGTGGGTTCGACCCCCATCGGCTCCACAAGGCTGTGCTAGACGGGGAGTCAGCGGTGCCCTGTTGCCTGCAATCCGCTATAGCAGGGTCGAATTCCCACTTGAGGCTTGCTCCCCCACGATGGCGGTTTTCGCAATCGATGTTGATAGCTCAAGTCCTCCGCAATGAAATGGTACCCAACCCCGTCAGGACCGGAAGGTAGCAGCGGTAAGTATTTATTTTATGTGCCGGGGGAATACTTGAACGGAGTCGCTTGCGAAAATTCGCACGCGGGAAGGAAAGGTCGAGGGTGGGTGCACAGCCCATCAAAAGAAATTTTGAAAGGTTTGAAGCAGCAATTTTGTCATGAACTCGGGAGGGTAGTTCGGATGTCTTATGTGGTAATAGCCAGAAAATGGCGACCGTTGCAATTTAAAGATGTCGTGGCGCAATCACATGTCACCACCACTTTGAGCAATGCGATTAAAAATAATCGGCTGGCTTCCGCCTATCTTTTTTCCGGGCCTCGGGGTGTGGGTAAAACCACCACCGCACGTATTTTTTCCAAAGCTATCAATTGCGACACCGGGCCAACTCCCGACCCTTGCAACACGTGTTCAAGCTGCCAGGAAATTACCGATAGCCGCAGTCTGGAAGTATTTGAAATTGACGGCGCCTCCAATCGCGGCATCGATGAAGTTCGCAATTTGCGCGAAAATCTGAAGTATGCCGCCGCTAAGGGTAAGCACAAAATTTATATCATTGACGAAGTGCACATGCTTACCACCGAGGCGTTTAATGCCCTGTTAAAAACCCTGGAAGAACCACCGCCCCGAGTCCTTTTCATTTTTGCCACCACCGAACCGCATAAAGTTCCAGCTACCATTCTTTCTCGCTGCCAGCGCTACGATTTCCGACGAATCCCTTTGAACGAAATTGTTGAACAATTGCGCAAGATAGGCTCCGAGGAACAGATCGAAATTGACGATGAATCCTTATTTTTGATCGCCAAAAAATCGGAAGGCAGCATGCGCGACAGCCAGAGCCTGCTGGATCAGGTGGTCTCCTTCTGTGGACAAAAAGTCAAGTTAAAAGAGCTTTCCGAGCTGCTCGGCATTATCGATCAGGAGCTCTATTTTGAATGCAGCGATTGTATTGTCAACAAAAAAGTGACGGCTGTTTTAAATTTGGTGAATTCTGTTTTTGCTCAGGGTTTCGACTTGAGTGAATTTTTGAACGGATTGACCGAACATTTTAGAAATGTCCTGGTTCTAAAAAACACTCAACAAACTGCCTTTTTAGAAGGACTGGAAGCGTTTGAAAAACGTTACACCGAAACCGCCCAGGCTTTCTCAGATACGGATTTACTGCGTTTAATTAAAATGTCTTCGGAAACTAGTTATCAAATTAAACGTAGTTCTAACCCAAAGATTGTGTTGGAAATGCTGCTGATCAAAATGATCAACCTGGAAAAGAGTGTTGATTTGGAGCGGTTGTTAACAGAGATTTCCGATTTCAAATCTTCGTCGGTTTCGAAACCGCTGGAAAAGAGCGCGATGCCGTACGGTGTTGTTCATGACCACCCGGCCGGTGTGCCGGTGATAAAAAATGTGACCACTTCAGCTTCAAGTGAGCGCAAAAAAGAAAATGGCAACGATGCTTCACACGCCTCCGTGTCCGCAGGTCAAACCGATGAAGCTGCTGCCGCCTCACTGGGCAAGATTAAGGAAAAGTGGAGCGAAATCGTTGAAGAAGTGCGCAGCAAAAAAATTCATCTGGGATCTTTTTTGAACGAGGGGTATCCTACGCATTTTCATGACGGGATTTTAGAGATTTCATTCGGCAAAGAAAATGGCTTTCATATCAATGCCATCAATCAAAATAAGCTGCTTATTCAGGAGGTCATTCTCAAATTAACCGGCATAAAGCTGCAGATCCACTGCAAAAAAAATGACAGCGAAGAATTCAAAGAAATTTTGTCGAAGCACAAACCCGATTCGGTGGCGGAAAGGCCGGTTGAAGATGAAAGCTCATTACAAATTCCCATCATAAAAAAAGTAATCGAATTATTCGACGGCGAAATTGTCAGATAGAGCAGTCGTAACAATATATTAAGGAGAATGATATGGCCAAGCCGGGTATGGGCGATATAATCAAACAAGCCCAAAAGATGCAAGAAAAAATGCAAAAAGTTCAGGATGAACTTGGCAATTTACAAGCCGAAGGCAGCGCGGGCGGCGGTATGGTGACGGCGGTGGCCAACGGCAAACAGGAAATCCTGGAGATACGAATCGATAAACAAGTGGTGGATCCGGAAGACATCGAAATGCTGGAAGACCTGGTGGTGGCGGCAACCAATCAGGCGCTTCAAAATGCTCAGGATTTGGCATCTCAAGAAATGGGGAAAGTGACCAGCGGCATGCTCGGGAATTTGCCGCCGGGTTTCAAAATTCCAGGTTTTTAAAATTCTATTTGTATCATCGAGGTCAGTTTAGACACAATGCAGTATCCATCCGTTTCCATGGAAAAGGCCATTTCGGAATTTTCAAAACTTCCGGGAATCGGCCGTAAGTCCGCCCAGCGCTTGGTTTTTTATCTGCTAAAATCTCCTAAGTGGGAAGTCCAGGAGCTCGCCGATGCGCTCATCGCTATCAAAGAAAAAGTCAATTTCTGCAATCAGTGTTTTAACATTACCGAAGAAAATCCGTGCTACATTTGTGTTAGCAACCAGAGGGACCGCAGCACGATATGTGTTGTGGAAGAAGCTAATGACGTTTTAGCGTTAGAAAAAACCGGCGAGTACAAAGGATTGTACCATGTGTTGGGTGGCGCCTTGTCGCCGCTGGAAGGTATCGCGCCAGAAGATCTTCACATTAAAGAACTTTTATCCCGATTGGATAGTACAATTAACGAAGTCATCATCGCCTCCAATCCCAATGCGGAAGGGGAAGCCACGGCCCTGTATTTAGAAAAACTCATTAAGCCTTTGAATGTCAAGATTAGCCGCATCGCACGCGGAATTCCTGTGGGAGGAGATATCGAATACGCTGATGAAATCACTTTGACCCGGGCATTAGAAGGTAGAATTGTTCTGTAAAAGTTTAGCCAATTAAAAGGTGTTTTAATTTTTATTCAATAATTAGAGAGATTTTTATGTCTCATCCCAACAAATGGACCGTGGCTCGCATGATTGCAACCCCTATTTTTGCGATTTTTTTATTGTTTGAGTCAATTTATTGCAAGTATGCTGCGCTGCTCATTTTTATTTTCGCTTCGATCACAGATTGGTATGACGGTTATATCGCGCGTAAATCGGGCAACGTCACTTCCACCGGCAAATATTTGGATCCCCTGGCTGATAAACTCCTGATTTCTACTTCATTTGGAATATTTACCTATTTAGGTTATATGAAACTGTGGATGTTTATCATTATTGCTCTTCGGGATATTTTGATTACCGGATTGCGTTCTTACGCCCTTTCGAAAGGCAGGAAATTCGTTACCAGCAATTTTGCCAAATGGAAAACGGTCTGCCAGATGGCTGCTATCTACCTGATTTTAATCTGGATCATCACAGAAAAAAGTTACGAAGGAGTTTCCGAATTGCCGGTTGCCGTCATCTTTATCAAGGATTGGAATGTTGTGGAAAACTTGATGCTGCTCGTCACGTTTTTTACCGCGGCCACCGGATTGAGCTACCTGATCGAAAACCGCCAGCAACTTAAACGAGCGGCCGTAGCTTTTTATCGCGTATTCGTGCCCACAAACGTTCGATAAATGCATCTGATTTCCCGCGTCATTGCGACAGGTTTCTTTTTTGGATATGCCCCATTCTTTCCCGGAACCATGGGTAGTTTTTTGGGGCTTTTTTTGTATTGGATCATTCCTGGAAGCGAAAAGATCTATTTTTTAGGTTTTATCGCTTTAACTTTTTTAGTGGGTGTCTGGGCTGCCTCCGAAGTTGAAAAACAAACCAGCGTAAACGACAACCAGATTATTGTAATCGATGAAGTAGTCGGCACGTTTATTACATTTATTTTATTTGAAAAAAAAATTATATGGCTTGCAATTGGATTCATTCTTTTTAGATTATTTGATATTGTTAAAATTTTTCCAGCGAAAAATACTGAACGTCTGCCCCGCGGGTGGGGCGTGATGATGGACGATGTAGTGGCAGGAATTTACAGCGCCGTCAGCTTGCGATTGATTTTTTTTATTGTACATAAAGTTCTATGATTGCTGAAATCCTTTCCATCGGTGATGAACTTTTAATCGGTCAAATCGTCAACACCAACGCAGCTTATTTGTCAAAGCATTTAACCCGACTCGGATACGAAATCAAATGGGTGACCACGGTGGGCGACCATGCCGGGGATCTGAAACAGGCCCTCGCTTTGTCCATGAGTCGCAGCGAGGTGGTGATCGCCACCGGTGGGCTGGGACCCACCCACGACGATATCACTAAAACCGTGGCGGCAGATTTCTTCCAGTCGAAATTAATTTTCCGGGCGGATATTTTAGAGCGGTTGAAGCGAGAGTTTTCGAAACGTGGAATTAAAATGGCAGCGGTCAATGAAGAGCAGGCCCTGGTTCCTGAAAAAGCCCGGGTGCTGGAAAATCCACTTGGGAGCGCTCCCGGATTGCTCTTTCACAAAAATGGCAAAAAATGCTTCATTTTACCCGGCGTACCGGCAGAAATGAAAGCTATATGCGAACAGAGCGTTTTTTCAACCCTCGCAGATCAATCACAAAAAATTGTGCAAAAAACCATTCGCACCACGGGTTTACCGGAATCCACGCTGTTTGAGCGAATCGGTGATCTGAAAAATATCCAAAAGTTTGTGAAAGTGGCCTTCTTGCCTAAAGCAGCAGGGGTGGATATTCGACTCACCGCCAGAGGAGAAATTCTACAAGAGTGCCAAACAAACATTGAAAAGGCGCTGGCTTTTTTTGTTGAAAAAATTGGCAAATATGTTTATGCATTCGATGAAGAAGAATTGGAACAGACGGTTGCGAAGTTGCTGTTGGAAAATCACAAAACCTTGGGGGTGGCGGAGTCGTGCACAGGAGGATTGTTGTCGAACAAACTGACCAATATTTCCGGCAGCTCCAACTATTTTGAGAGAGGCGTGATCGCTTACAGCAACGAAGCCAAAATGCAGCTGCTGCGGGTTCCTCAAGATTTGTTAGATAAATATGGCGCAGTCAGCCCGCAGGTTGCCGGAGCCATGGCGGGGGGAGTGAAAAAAATCAGCGGAGCGGATTTCGGACTTTCTACTACCGGCATTGCCGGACCCACTGGCGGCACACCCGAAAAACCAGTGGGTTTGGTTTACGTTGGTCTGGCTCAAAAGGAAAGATGCTTCAGTAAGAAATTTCATTTTTTCAAAGACCGTCTCCTGAACAAAGAGCGCACCGTGCAGGCTGCATTAAATTTACTGCGAAGGGAAATTTTAAAACCATAAACAGGGAAAATTTAAGCCGGGTTAAACATGTCTTTAATTCGAACTTTTATTGCCATTGAAATTTCCGAAGACGTCAGAAAAAGAATTGCGGAAGTACAGGAAGATTTAAAAAAAAGTGGTGAGCGCATAAGCTGGACCCGGCCAGAAAATGTTCATCTGACATTAAAATTTTTGGGGGAGGTAGAAGAAAAAGTGATTTTGAATATCGCCGATGTTCTGACCACGCTGGGTCAGGAATGGCGCGCTTTTTCATTTAAGGTCGCCGGTTTGGGTGTGTTCCCCAATGTAAATCGGCCGCGAGTGATCTGGGCTGGCATTGAGAATGTGCATGAAGAGTTCGCCAAACTGGTTTCACGTTTGGAGGAAGGGATGAGTCAATTGGGTTTTAAAAAGGAACCGAGAAGTTTCACACCGCATCTGACAATTGGCCGAGTGAAATCGGTTGTCAACAAAACATTTGTGGATAAAATAATCAAATATCAGTTCGAAGGTGGCGAAACACACGCACAGGAGATCGTTGTGATGAGAAGCGATTTACTACCGAGCGGTGCGCTTTATACACCATTACGTAAAATTAAGTTAGCTTACAATGAGTAAAAATATAGCACTAATAAATCGGAGGGGTGCAGAATGAGCGAGGAAAAAAATGAAAAGTTAAAAGCGCTGGAATTGGCGATGACCCAAATCGACCGTCAATTTGGTAAGGGCTCCATTATGCGCTTGGGTGATGAGAAAAAGACGGCAGGTATCGCGGCTATTCCCACAGGCTCCATTTCATTGGATGCGGCTCTGGGGGTTGGAGGCGTTCCACGCGGCCGGATAATCGAGGTTTTCGGACCGGAATCGTCGGGTAAAACCACCCTGACGCTGCACATCATCGCGGAGGCGCAAAAGCGCAATGGCCTGGCCGCCTTTGTGGATGCAGAACACGCACTGGACGCGCGCTACGCCAAAAATCTGGGAGTGGATACCGACAACCTGCTTATTTCACAGCCGGACACCGGTGAGCAGGCGCTGGAAATCACCGAGACCCTGGTACGCAGCGGCGCCCTGGACGTCGTCGTCATTGACTCGGTGGCAGCGCTGGTTCCCCGAGCGGAAATCGAAGGCGACATGGGAGACGCGCAAATGGGTCTGCAAGCGCGTTTGATGTCGCAGGCCATGCGCAAGCTGGCCGGCGCCATCAGTAAGTCCAAGACTTGCGTCATATTCATCAACCAGATTCGCGAAAAAATCGGTGTGATGTTCGGCAATCCGGAAACCACCACCGGCGGCCGTGCGCTGAAGTTTTATTCTACCGTACGCATCGACATCCGCCGAACCGCTTCCATCAAAGATTCGGAAAATATCATCGGCAACCGTACCAAAGTGAAAGTGGTGAAAAATAAAGTAGCCCCGCCGTTTCGGGAAGCGGAATTTGATATCATGTACGGCACAGGAATCTCACAGGAAGGAGACATCATCGATACCGCTGTGAAGCACAACCTGATCCAAAAAAGCGGCACCTGGTTTTCGTATGGCGAAGAACGTTTGGGCCAGGGGCGCGAGAATGTCAAGCAATATCTCATTCAAAGCCCGGATTTGCTGAAAAAAATCACCCTGCAGGTGCGGGAGGCCCTGGGGCTCAACAAATCGGCAAACGCCAAAGCGCAAGACGCCAAACCACAACAAAAGGCGACGAGCACAGCTCAAAATGCTTAAGGTCAATTTGTGATTGAATGGACGCGCAATATCCAGCACAAATTTCAAAAATAGAGGTTCAAAAAAAGAATAAAAGGCGAGCGGCCATTTATCTCAACGATGAATTTGCCTTTGGTCTGGACCTAACCATTGTCGGGCAGTTAGGTTTAAGAAAGGGTGATTTTCTCACCGAGGAACAAGTAACCCAGATCCTGCTGCAAGAAGAAAAAAAGAAAATTCGGGATAAAGCGCTGCGTTTTCTGGCAGGGCGTGCGCACAGTGAACACGAATTGAAAACGAAGCTTCGGCTTCGAGGTTTTAACCGGAGTCTGATCGAAGAGGTCATGACAAAATTGGCCGACGCCGGTTTGGTGGACGATGAGGCTTTTGCCCGGACATTTGCTCGCAGTCGCATGGTCAATCGGCCGGTGGGTGAGCATGTTTTGCGGAGGGAGCTGTTGCAGAAAGGCGTAATTGAAGCCGTGGTTGAAAACGCCATCTCAGAGGTTTATTCAGAAAAAAGTCAAAAAGACATCGCCGCTGAATTATTTAACAAACATAAAGCGCGCTATCAAAATTTGGATGCCTGGCAAGCCAAAAAACGCATGAGCGATTTTCTCGTGCGCCGGGGATTTGATTGGGAAGTGGTGAAGGAAGTCGTTGAAGAAAGGTGAAACTTGTGTAATATTCCGGCCATCTTTTATTAATTCATGCAGGATTGCCGAAAATCTCTGAAACGTGCAAAGATGGAGAAAGATTCGAGTAGAAAATGAAATCGAGAGACATTCGCAACACATTTATTGAATTTTTCAAGAGCAAAGATCACGAATTTGTGCCCAGTTCGCCGGTGGTGCCTTTTGATGATCCGAGTTTGTATTTTATCAACGCCGGTATGAATCAATTTAAAAAAATTTTCCTGGGACAAGAAAGCCGCCAATGTCAACGCGCCGCCAACACACAGAAATGCATCCGCGTGAGCGGCAAACACAACGACCTGGAAGATGTGGGTTTTGACACCTATCATCATACTTTTTTTGAAATGCTCGGCAACTGGTCTTTTGGCGACTATTTCAAAAAGGAAGCTATCGCATGGGCCTGGGAGCTTTTGGTCAAGGTTTGGGGATTGGACAAGGACCGAATATGGGCAACCGTGTTTGGCGGTGACGAAACCGAAAACTTAGCGCCGGACGAGGAAGCTGAGACGCTCTGGAAAGAATTGACGCCTATCCCAAGAGACCGCATTCTGCGATTTGGCAAAAAGGATAATTTTTGGGAAATGGGGGACACAGGACCGTGCGGCCCCTGCTCTGAAATTCATTATGATCTGGGCGAAGGCAAATGTGACCGGCAAAAAGACGCCAATCACGTTTGCGCCGTAAACGCCGGTTGCGCACGCTTCATCGAGATCTGGAATCTCGTTTTTATTCAGTTTAATCGCGGACTGGATGGCCAGCTAACTGACTTGCCAGCACAGCATGTGGACACCGGTATGGGATTTGAGCGCGTCACGGCCGTGCTTAACGGGCTCAATTCAAACTACGACAGCGATATTTTTACCCCGATTCTGGCCAGAATAGACGAGCTCACGGGCATCAAATATCCGGGCAGCGACAGCGGTGTGGCTCATCGGGTGATCGCGGATCACGTTCGTGCCCTCACCTTTGCCATCACCGACGGCGCCATGCCTTCCAACGAAGGGCGCGGTTATGTTTTGCGCCGTATTCTGCGGCGGGCCGCCCGCTTTGGCCGGAATTTGAACATGCACGAGCCGTTTATTTTCAAGCTGGTACCCGTCATCGTGGATACCATGGGAGACGTTTTCCCGGAATTGAAAGAAAAACACCAGTTCGTTTCAACGGTTCTGAAAGCCGAGGAGGAAAGCTTTAACAGCACGCTGGACCGGGGAATCGAAATTTTTGAGCGGGTGGTTGAAGATATGCAAAAAAGCCGTAAAACCGTCATCGCGGGCGAAGATGCCTTTAAACTGTACGATACGTACGGCTTTCCTCTTGATCTGACGCAATTGATGGCACGGCAAAAAAATCTGACCGTGGATGAAGAAGGATTTGAAAAGGCCATGACGGCACAACGCGAACGGGCAAGAAAAGCCGGCAAGTGGAGTTATTCCGCGGAGTTTGATCTGGAAAAATGGACCGAAATGACCGGCGGTATTGACTCTGAGTTTATTGGATATTCCCAGTTAGAGACCGAAGCTGAAATTCGCCGAATTCTTCATGAGAAAGACCAGGTTTTTCTGACATTAAATCGAACCCCTTTTTACGGAGAAGCCGGCGGGCAGGTGGGCGATGTCGGAAAGCTCCTGGGCGACGGGTTTAAAATTGAAATTCAGGACACGGTGCGGGCGGGCAACAACATTGTGCACGTGGGCAAATTAGTTGGTTCAGGCGAAATAAAAAGTGCCAAAGTACAGGCGCAGGTGGACGCGGAGCGACGCAAATCAACCGCTCGCAATCACACCGCCACCCACCTGCTGCACAAAGCCCTGCGGGAAACGTTAGGAACGCACGTGACTCAGGCGGGTTCGTTGGTGGCACCGGACCACTTGCGATTCGATGTGACGCATTTTCAAAAAATCGACCATCAACAGATCGAGGAAATCGAACAGCGCGTCAATGAAAAAATTCGCGCCGATCTTGCGGTGGAAACGTTGCAGACCACGTTTGTGGAAGCGCGGAAAATGGGCGCCATGGCCATTTTTGAAGAAAAATATGGCGAACAGGTGCGGGTCGTTAAAATCTCCGATTACAGCCTGGAGTTATGCGGCGGGACGCATTTGCAGCACACCGGCGAAATGGGCTATTTCAGAATTTTGACTGAAACCAGCGCCGCGGCCGGGATTCGCCGACTGGAAGCGGTCACCGGCGAAAGAGCCGACGCCCTTCTGCGTCATGAAAAAAAGCAATTGGCGCAAATTCAGGATCTTTTGAACTGTAAAGCGGAGGACATTTACTCGAAAACCGCCAGCCTTCTCAAAAACCAGCAGCTGCTTGAAAAAGAGCTGACACAACTGCGCATCCAGGCGGCGGGACAATACATGCAAAAGCTGGTGGAGGAAGCGCAAAATGTCAACGGCCTGAAAGTCGTGGCTTCGCAGATCCAGGTTGAAAATGTCGAAGAGCTCAAAAAGATCAGCGATACCTTGCGGGCAAAAATCGGTTCCGGAATCGGTGTGCTCGCTTCTGTGATCGACAATAAAGCGTCTTTTGTTTGTGTGGTCACGGACGATTTGATCCGGCAGAAAAATCTCAACGCCGGTAAAATTATCAAGCGAGTGGCGGCGCTGGCAGACGGCAGCGGCGGCGGTCGGCCGCACATGGCGCTGGCCGGCGGGAAAAACATCCAGAAGCTGCAGCATGCGCTGTCCAAAACCCCCGAAATTGTTTTGCATTTTCTGAAACAGTAAAAGGATTTTTGACTTGACGACATTAGAACGGATTCTCACCATAAAAAAGCAGCACGGCGCGGGTTATTTTGTTTTGATCGATCCGGACAATTGGCCGCAAGACCACCTGCTCGAGCTGGCTGAGGCCGCCAACAACTACGGTGCCGACGGGCTGCTCATTGGCGGCAGTTTACTTCTGTCTTCTTCGTTCGATAATGTGGTGGGATTGATCAAGAATCAGATAAATATTCCACTCATTATTTTCCCTGGCAGCCCGACGCAGGTATCCCGCTACGCGGATGCCATCTTCTTTCTGTCTTTGATCAGCGGCCGCAACCCGACTTATCTGATCGGCGAGCAAATTAAAGCGGCGCCGGTGATCAAAGCACTGGATGTGGAACCCATTTCGGTGGGTTACATGCTCATTGAATCCGGGCGCACCACTTCGGCTGAATTTATGAGCAACACCCGCCCAATTCCGAGGGACAAGCTGAATATCGCCAAAGCCACCGCTCTGTCAGCAGAATATCTGGGCATGAAACTCATTTATCTGGAAGCGGGTAGCGGAGCCGAGCATTCGGTGCCGGAAGAAATGGTGGCAGCCGTCCATGGCTACGTTTCTTTACCGATAATCGTGGGCGGCGGCATCCAAACACCGGAAGATGCGCATCGCAAAGTCCAGGCTGGCGCCGGCTTTGTGGTCACCGGCAACGTTCTGGAAAACGGTGGTGACTTGAGCTTGATCCGGGAATTTGCCGATGCGATTCACGGATAGATGTGCTATTTTGAACAATTTGAGTTTTAGTATCTGCAAAAATCCAAATCATTTGTATCTGTAGAATGAACAAAAATTAACTACTTTCGGAGTTTAAATAGAATCGTATAAGGAGATGCTTTGATAGACATCCACTCGCACGTACTCCCTGGAATTGACGACGGCCCCGGCGACTGGGAGGGGACCATGGCCATGGTGCATCAGGCGGCCGCAGACGGCATAACGGAATTTGCCATCACCCACCATATTTTGAGCAACCTGGCTTATGAACGAGAAGATGAAATCAAAGCGAAATTCCAGGAATTAAAAAAGCGCATTTCTCAGGCCAGGTTAAACATCAAAGCGCACCTGGGTTCCGAAATTTATGCTCAAGTGGATATGGAGCTGTTTCATACCATTTCCACTTACAACAACAACAAAAAATATTTTTTAGTCGAATTCCCCATGCAGGACATCCCCAAATTTGTCGCCGAGCGTTTTTTTGATCTGATATTGGATGGCATGGTGCCCATCATTGCGCATCCGGAAAGAAACGGCGGAATCATTCGCTATCCTGAACGCGCGTTTGAGTTTGTACAGCGCGGCGCCTTGCTGCAGATGAACGCCGGCAGTATTGTGGGCCGGCATGGCGGCACCATCAAACAAACCGCTGTCAAATTATTGGACTGCAACCTGATTCATTTTATCAGCACCGACGCTCACAATACCACCAGGCGTCCCTTTAGACTGAAAGACGCCTTTGACCTGGTTTCCAACGAGTGGGGAGAAGACCGAGCCGAATTGCTATTTCGTGAAAATCCCAGCAAGGCCATCGCCGGCAAAGCGATCGCTCCGCCGGAACCTCTGCCCCTTAAAGCGACCAGGAAATCCGGCCTCCTTAATCCATTCGAGATGATTAAAAGTTTGATTAGAGGGTAACTGCCGAATGGGTGTTTTTTTCAAAAAACAGTTGGTTGTCTCTAACTTCCTATTGCTTTGAAACTTACAAAAAATGTACAAAGTATAATATTTGATGAAAAGCTCTAAGTCTAGCTTAAAAGTAGTACCATTTAAGCCATATTTTATTTGATTCCGCAATTGGACTGTACATGCTTACATTTTTAAACTCGGCTGTTTTGATCGGTGTGTTGGCCGTTGCCATTCCCATACTCATTCACCTTTTCACCCGTCAAAAAATCAAAATTGTAAATTTTAGCAGCCTGCGATTTCTCAAGGAGCTGCAAAAGCAAAAGATCCGTCGTTTAAAGATTCGCCAGATTTTATTGTTGATTCTCAGGGCGTTGTTGATTTTGATGCTGATTTTGGCCTTTTCGCGTCCGGCACTCAAAAATGCACCGAGCGCGTCTCTGGAATCCGGTGCGCAGCTTACCGCGGTGATAATACTGGACAATACTCTGAGTATGGGTCTGGAACACGAGGGGCGGATGCTGTTAGAAGTGGCCAAAAAACGCGCGCTGGAAATCGTGAATCTGATGCGGCCGGGCGATGAATTATATCTACTTTATCCAGGCGCGCCGCCGGTTTTTGCCCATGACGGTGCCAAATATAATTTAGACTCCATGAAAGAGCTCATCGAAAATACCGAGCTTGCCTACACCGCGACGGATTATATCGGCACACTCAGTCTGGCGTTTGCCATCATGAGCGGTTCGAAAAACATCAACAAAGAGATTTATCTGATAGGCGACCTGCAAAAAAATGGCTTAACAAAAGCGGTGGAGAGCGACGGCGGTGCCAGGTTCGGTGAAGACGTCAATTTATTCCTGCTGCCGGTTTCCAGCTCCCGCGCCGAAAATCTAACTATTACTAACGTACGAATCGGCAATCAGATATTGGAGAAAGGCAAAGTCATTGAAGTGGATGCAGTGATCAAAAATAATTCCCAACAATCAGTGAAGAATAAACTGGTGCATTTATTTGTTAACGGTAAAAGAGTGGGGCAGAATGCCATCGACCTGGAGGCGAACGCTTCCACCAAAGTGGTTTTTCGGCTGGTACCCGACCGCACCGGCCGGCAATCCGGATTTGTACTCCTGGAAGACGATGGTCTGGTGATGGACAACCGGCGGTATTTCACCTTTAACATTCCGGATGAAATTCCGGTGCTCATGGTAGGCAACCATGAATCCGACACATATTTTTTAAGGCTGGCGTTAAGTCCGGACGACGATTTGACCAGTTACATCAAAGCCAAATCGATTTTAACCCCCCAGCTAAGCCAGGAAAGTTTAGATGCGTATAAAATGATCATTTTATCCAATGTGGCCAGGTTAGATTATGTGGAGGCCTCGAAACTGCAAAAGTTCGTGGCAGACGGCGGCGGCTTGCTGGTCTTTTTAGGAGCCGATGTGGATCTGCGCAATTATAATGAAAATTTGCATAAAAAGTTAAATTTACCGTTGCTGGCCGAATCGATTACCAGTGAGAATGAAAATCAATTTCTTTCATTGGGCAAAATTGATTTCAGCCACCCCATTTTTAAAGATGTATTTGAAGATGAAAAAAACGTCGTGTCGCCGCATTTTCGATTCGCCGTCAGTCTGAAAGCCGAAAAGTCCATCAACACGATCATGGAATTTAGCAACGGGGCGCCGTTTTTATTCGAGGCCTCATTTCAAAATGGACGCATCATGTACAGCACCTCGGGAATCGTCAATGACTGGTCGGATTTGGCCTTGCGAGGGATCTTTGTGCCGTTGGTCAACCGTTCGGTTAGTTATTTAGCCGGCACCGACGCAGAAACCAAGGATGAATTTTTAATCGGCGAAGAGCTCACGTTCAATCCCGAAAGCCAGTCATTCAATCCCGATATGAACATGGTTAAGCCCGACGGCAACGAAGTCAAAATCAAACCCGAAGTTTTGAAAGGCCAATATTTTTTGCAATTCGTTGAAACCGATTTGCCGGGCATCTATCAAATCGTGCACAAAGATAAAAGTTTGGCGCAGTGGGCGGTCAATTTTGATCCCTCAGAAGCCGAAATTACCATGTTTGACCCGGAAGAATTACAGAAGATTACTCACCCCGTGGAATGGACGGTCATCAAAAATCAAGAGAATGTGGCCGGCATGTTGACAGAGTCTCGCTTTGGACGCGAATTGTGGAAATATTTTGCGGCAGCAGCCTTACTGCTGCTAGTGGCGGAAATGCTGCTGTTTCGTGAGAAGGCCGAGGTTTAAAGCCTTGGGGCTGTGCAAAAAATCGTGGTTCTTCACCCAGAGCGGAGCCAAAGGGTATCTAAGTTGTTTAAAAAGTAATCTTCTTTCCCGAGTTTACTTCGGGATGCAGTATTAAGTTGTTTGCATTTCGAGACTTTTGGAACAGTCCCTGTTTTGAAATTTGAATTTGAAGTTTGTTTGCGATTTTGTTTTTAAAATTTGGAATTTTTAACTTGTTGTTCGGTGTAAAAAGAATTTATTCTTAAAAAACAAAACATCGCTTTTCTGGAGGATGAAATCCCCCTTTTGCATGAATTGAAAAATATTGAAAAAGAGCGCGCTTTGTTGATTGGATTAACCCTAACCAGCAAGGGGCGCTGGGAAACCGAGGAGCATTTAGAGGAACTGGCGTTGCTGGCGGACACCGCCGGCGCGGAGGTGTTCGAAAAATGCATCCAGGAAAAAGAAAAAATTGATCCGGCTTTTTATATTGGCCGGGGCAAGGCCGAGTGGATTGCCGACCGGGCTAAAGATAATGACGTCGATTTACTGATTTTTGATGATGACCTCAGCCCCGCACAGGTGCGCAATCTTGAAAAACTGTCTGGAAAAAAAATTCTTGATCGCAGCGGTTTAATTCTGGATATATTTGCTCGCCGGGCTAAATCGCGGGAGGCGAAAACTCAGGTAGAGCTGGCGCAGTTGAACTATCTTTTGCCGCGACTCACCCGGCAATGGACGCATCTTTCACGGCAGGTGGGCGGAATTGGCACCCGGGGACCGGGCGAAACCCAGCTCGAGGTGGACCGACGCCTGGTTCGCAAGCGCATTAGCACGCTCACGAAAGAACTGCAAAAGATCAAACATCAGCGCGAAGTGCGGCGGAGAAACCGCGAAGTGCCCATGAAAATCGCGCTGGTGGGCTACACCAACGCCGGTAAATCGACGCTCATGAATGCCCTGACCCAATCAAGTGTGTTTGTTGAGAATCGGTTGTTTGCTACGTTAGACGCCACGGTTCGGCGCCTGACGCTTTCGAAAAAGACCGACGTTTTGCTCATCGACACGGTGGGCTTTATTCGCAAATTGCCGCACCATCTGGTGGCGTCTTTCATGAGCACCCTGGAAGAGGCCAAGGAAGCGGACGCGTTGCTGCACGTGGTGGACATGAGCCATCCGCATTTATTTGAACATTTAACCGTGGTGAAAGAGGTGCTGAGTCAGTTGAACATTTTAAACAAGCCCACCATTTTTGTGTTTAATAAAATCGATTTACTCGAACACAAAGGTTTGCTGCTGCGCTTGCAAAATGAGTATGCACCGGCGGTGTTTGTGTCGGCAACCAAAGGACTCTTTTTACAGGATTTGAAAGAAAAAATTGCCGAGGTGCTCAGCGACTCTGTGGTGGAAATGACTGTGTCCCTGGCTCTCAACTGTTCCGAGCTGATTTCGAAAATATATGAATTGTCCGAAGTGCTAGACTCGAAATACGATAAGCACGGTGTTCAGTTGAAATTGCGCACCAGTCAGGATAAATCACACAAAATTGCACGACTGTTGAGCGCGCAATCGCAAAACGACGACGGCATGACAGGAGACGAAGATGAGTAAGAACTCGCAAATGATGGTTGCCGCGTTTGTTTTCACTCTGGGCCTGGTGATTTCAGGGTTTGTGGGTTTGCTGGCGCAAGCTTCGTATCACAGAAATGCGGGCAGCAATCCCAATTACCAGCAGGGAGACTGGATTAGTTATTCGGTTGCCCGCTACATCACCTCCATTGCTGAAGGCGATGAACACATATTTTTTGGAACCCGGCACGCCGGCATCACCCGCTACAACAAATTTCAAAATCGCTGGGATTATCCGTACACCACCAGCAACGGTCTGGCAGACAACGAAATCACCGCAGTGGCGTTTGATTTTAGTACCGGATTTTTATGGTGCGCTTCCCGTACGGCCATCAGCTACTACCACCCCACGGCGGAGCGCTGGAGCAATTTTTTCAAGGACGAATTCGGTTTGCCGGTATTTGATGACATCGAGCTGATCAAAATAACGAAAAATGCCGTTTATTTTAAGAGTGTGAACGGTCGAGTGTTTGAAACCAATATATATGGCGGAGTCATTCTAAATGCTAGAAACGGCATTTCGTTCGCTCGTTCAAAAAACGATAATTTTCAGCACTTTTTTATGTCCAACGGTTACCTGTTTGATCCCAGTGGTTTTGTGGAAGACTTCCATTTTCGAAGCGCCGAAATTCAGGTTTCCTTCAAGGACGATTGGGGAAATCTCTGGATCGGCACCAACGGGCTTGGAGCAGGCCGGGGAGATGTGCACAGTCTGCGTCTGGAAATGTTGAATTTTGGCTTGCTGAACGCTTCGGTGAACGCCATGACCTTTCACGAGGGCGTGCTCTGGTTAGGAGGAAATGAAAATTTCGGCTCGGTCACCGGCATTACCGCCTGGGACATGAATCGTTCTACCTGGGATTATTACGAACAACGCGACGTGTCGGCGCTGTTGAGCGATAAAATTTACTCTATCACCTCCGATGGTAAATTTCTCTGGTTTGCTACTGGTTATGGATTGAGCTATTATTCTCCCAGAGAAAGAAGTTGGAAGACCCTGAACAATTTCGACGGATTGTCTGACAATCTCGTTTTTGATATCGAAGTGGACGATTCTACAATCTGGGTTGCCACAGCCAATGGCATCGACCGAATTTTGAAACGCAATTTAACCCGCAAAGACAGCTTGAATGTCGAAAAGATCAATCCGGGAAATTTGACCATCGTCGAAGTTTACGAGCTGGAGCGGATTGCGAACCTGCTGTGGGCTGCCACCAGCCAGGGTATTTATGTTTACGACACGAAAAAGAAAGAAGGCGGATTTAATGCGGAGGTGGGTGGCCCGGTGAATCGACGGGTAACCACCTTGTCTCGATATGAAAATGAAATTTGGTTTGGCAGCGACCAGGGCATCGATGTGTATGACCTGGCAAACAAAACCTGGCGCGGGGTTCCGGAGGGGCGCTTTTTCCCGAACAAAGTCATCAATAAAATTTTGGCCACCAAGGAAGCTGTCTGGGCGGCCACCAATCAGGGTATTTTGAAGTACGAGCGGCGCAGCAAAGCGTGGCGCACTTTTGATACAGAGGACGGCTTACTCGACAATCGCGTCAATGCCATTTTGTTGGATGGCGATTATATCTGGTTCGGCACCGACAGCGGTCTCACCCAATTTTTCTGGAATGATCCGAATAGGGTCGATTGAGTTGCAGATTGGTTTTTCTCTTCACCTGAAATTTCGGCTTTTGGTCATAATTCCCTTAACGTTATTTAGCTTAGAGAATTCTACATTTTTTGTATCGAATTTGAATTATTAGTAGAAATAATTGGTAGGAGAAACCTTTTATGCCAAGGATTGAACATATCCCTTTGTCTGAATTAGAAAAAATAATACAATCATTGCATTTACCCAAAGATACTAAGGTGACTTTAACTATTGAAGATAACGATGTGACACAAAAAGCTGTGAAGCGGCAAAAAGCATTGGAAGCCATGAGAAAACTTAGAGGATCAGGAAATGGCAATCTTGTAGATATTCTTTTACAAGAGCGGGAAAAAGATAAGCTTCAATGAAGAAATACGTCCTGGATACTTCAGCTATTTTAGCTTACATTTTGTTGTATAGCTAGGCTGGCAAAAATAAAAAAGGCAATTCTGATTCATAAGGATCCTGAATTTATCCAGCTTGAGAATGAGATTAAACAACTTAATTTGCCTTACAAGCCCAAAATCAAATTTAAGCAATAAAACATCATGCAACTCTTCGACCAGGAAGCTCGCAAAACCATTTCACAGTCCACGCCACTGGCGGAGCGCCAGCGGCCAAAATCGCTTGCAGATTTTGTTGGGCAGGAACATCTAGTGGGTGAGGGAAAAATTCTGCGGCAGGCGCTGGCAAACCAGGAGCTGATTTCCATGATTTTCTGGGGGCCTCCCGGCGTGGGTAAAACCACGCTGGCGCGCATCATCGCGGCCGAAACGAAATCGGATTTTTATTCCATGAGTGCGGTCACAGCGGGTGTAGCGGATCTTCGAAAAGTCATCGAGAAAGCCCGGGCCAATCGCCAATTGGCAAAAAACACGATTTTGTTTATCGATGAGATCCATCGCTTTAACAAAGCCCAGCAGGACGCCCTGCTGCACAGCGTGGAAGACGGCACGGTTGTTTTGATGGGCGCCACCACGGAAAATCCCTCATTTGAAGTGATCGCCCCGCTGCTATCCCGCAGCCGGGTTGTCCAGCTTCATCCGCTGTCGAGCGAAGAGATAGCCAGGGTGGTCGAGCGCGCACTGAGCACGGATGATTTTCTAACACAAGAGAATCTGGTGCTCACCGAAAATGCAAAACAACCGTTGGTTAATTTTTCAGGCGGCGATGCTCGTGTGGCTTTGAATGCGTTGGAATTGGCGGTGAAATTGGCGGCTCCAAATAAGCAGGGTCAGATAGTCATCGATGACAAATTGATCAACGAAGCCCTGCAGCGCAAATCCATGCCTTACGACAAACAGGGAGATCTGCATTTCGACACGATTTCAGCTTTCATCAAAAGCGTACGCGGTTCCGATCCCAATGCCGCTTTGTACTGGCTTGCCCGCATGCTCGAAGCCGGCGAGGAGCCCAGATTTATCGCGCGGCGTTTGATCATTTTAGCCTCGGAAGACATCGGTAACGCCGATCCGCAAGCGCTGGTGCTGGCCACAGCCGCGTTTACTGCCGTCACCTATATCGGAATGCCTGAAGGCAGACTGGTGTTGGCGCAGGCCACCACCTATTTAGCCTCTGCGCCCAAAAGCAACGCATCGTATAAAGCCATCGCAGCGGCACAGAAAAGCGTGCACCAATCGCCGCTGGCAGCGGTCCCCCTGCATTTGAGAAACGCTCCCACCAAACTCATGCAAGACGCCGGTTATGCCGACGGTTATCGATATCCACACGACTATGACGAACATTTTGTGCAGCAAAATTATTTGCCCGAAGAACTGCAGGACCAAATTTTCTACTGGCCGTCTGAGATGGGTGCGGAGAAGTCGATCCGTGAGAGACTTTTTCGGCTCTGGCAAAAATATCTGTGGCAGGAAAATAAGAAGCCCGAAAAAGAATCTTAACCTTTATGCGTTTTGCATCTAAGACGGAACAAATTGGTTCTAAACAGGTTATACAAATACCGTTACGACCAACTGCCGAATTTACCCGCTTTTTATCGCACGAGTCCTCTAAATGAATAAGTTGTTTCGAATGATCATTTTAGCTGCTTTTCTGCTCCTGCCTGCCATACTCCTTGCTCAGGAAAAGTCATTGCCCGACAGCTCGGCTGTGAAATCGGCCTTGACCGATAGCAGCAAAGTCAAATCAGATACATTTAAGAAACCATCGGACCAAGGATTTGCAAATTCAAAAAACGATACGACTCAAAAAAGCCACATTAAAATTAGCCAAGTCGGCCTGGACTCGTCGG
The DNA here is from genome assembly GCA_046757025.1 of bacterium. GTDB lineage: Bacteria > Zhuqueibacterota > Zhuqueibacteria > Oceanimicrobiales > Oceanimicrobiaceae > JBHHXN01. The sequence continues at coordinate 41,764 of JBHHXN010000007.1, read as the reverse complement.
TGGTTTATTCCGCGCGCGTCATTGACAGCTACAAAAAGGACGGCCTAACTTATTTGATCGGCGACGCCACCATCAAATACAAAAATATGAAGATCACTGCCGCCCGCATCACGATACGCTGGAACGACAACACCATCGTAGCCGAAAGTCTGCCCGATAGTCTCCGAGGCTCCCTGGCGGTATCGGATTCATCCAAAGGCAACAAAGCAGGCTTGCCGGTTTTTACAGATGGCAAAGAGAAAATGGTGGGAGATAAAATGGAGTTCAATTTTAAAACCGAGCGCGGTCGCATCATTCGCGGGCGTACGGAATTTCAGGGCGGCTACTATGTTGGTGAAGCGGTGAAACGCATTTCCCCGGATGAAATCAACATCAAGAATGGCGTCTATTCCACCTGCGAAAATGAAGAGCCCCACTTTCATTTTTTAGGCAAAAAAATGAAGATCATCTCCGAAGATAAAGTCATTGCAAAACCGGTGATTTTTTTCATCGGCAAAATTCCGCTGGCGATCCTGCCGTTTGCCTTTTTTCCGTCGCAGGAAGATGGCCGCCAATCGGGTCTGATTTTGCCGCAATTTGGAACCAGCCCAGTGGAAGGCCGCTACCTCCAGGACCTGGGGTACTACTGGGCTGCCAACGATTATTTTGATGCGCGATTCACCCTGTCTTTTTTTGAACGGACCGGCATCCTGTTTAAAACTTCGACCAATTATGCTTTGCGCTATAAATTTACTGGCTCGGTTTCGGGCTCGTTTACACGTAAAAATTTCCCCGATGGCTCCAAGCAGCGCCGATGGGATTTGAGAGTGCGGCATTCTCAAACCGTCGACGAGAACACGCGTTTCTCGGTCAACGCAAGTTTTGTGAGCAACAACAGTTTTTACCGGGAGTTCAGCACTAACCGCAGCCAGCGATTGAGCCGGCAAATCGTCTCAAATGCGACTTTCTCAAAAAGATGGGGGGAAGGAAAAAATAGTCTCACTTTGAATCTTTCTCAAACCAAAGATCTGGATACCGGCTCCAATTTTGTGACGTTTCCCCAGGCGCAATTTATTCGCAGCCAGAGCGCCATCATTCCGGTTCGAGAAGATAAAACAGCCCGCACCAAAGCAAAACCAAAATGGTTTAACTATATTCGATATGACTACAAAGGGCTGCTGTTAAATTCGGTGAGCAAAACCAGCTCAGAGGATGATGACCCGGAAGTAGTAAGGCGAGCTGAGCACGATTTCAGATTGACTTTTACCAATCCCAATAAAATATTTGGCTGGCTCACGTTCAACCAGTCGGTCACTTACGATGAAGATTGGTTTGCCAAGACCAAAACTTTTAGCTTTGATTCCACCACCAAGACCATTAAAACTTCAGACAAAAGCGGCTTTGCAGCCCGGCACTTGTTTCAATATTCCGCCTCCACTAGCACCAAGTTGTACGGGACATTCAATACCGGTATCGGGCCCATGAAAGCGTTACGGCATGTGATGACGCCTTCGCTTTCGTTTATTTACCAGCCCGACTTTTCGTCCTCGTTGTGGAGTTATTATGAAATGGTCAACGATTCTACAGGCAAGCCGGTAAAAAAAGATCGCTTTCAAGGTTTGGGCGCGCGCGCCACGCCGGCCATCGAGCAAAACCGCTTGAGTTTCAGTCTCTCCAATCTTTTTCAGATGAAATGGGGCGAAGGTCAAAAAGAAAAGAAAATCGATTTGTTTACCCTCAATTTTAGCAGCGGTTACAATTTTGCGGCAAAGAGTTTTAAATGGCAGGATCTGTCAACCCGATTTCAAGCCAATCCCAAAAAGAATTTAAGTGTGACCATGAGCATGTCGCACAGTTTTTACGAATTCGACCGCGAGATAAATCAGCGTGTGGACAAGCTTTTATTTGAAACCCGTGGTCTGTTCAATTTTTTGAGATTGACACAATTTAATCTGACTTCGCGATGGACCCTGAGCGGTAAACAAAAAAGTTCAACACCACAGAACCCGAGCGGTTCGCCGGGCTCCGGCGAGCAAAACTTGCCCAATGTACCCATACAAGTGGTGCCGGAATCGCAGCGCCCCTTTGGTACGGGCGGCGAGGACCGCTTCGGGCCGGAAAGCGCGTTTTCGGCATTTGACATCCCCTGGCGAGCCACGCTATCGTTTTCGTACAGCGTAAATAAATTTAATCCGGCCAATCCCTCTCGTAATGCCTACATCGATCTTTCAAATGTCGAAGTGCAATTGACGAAGAACTGGCGCATTGGCTACCGCATTCGCTATAATTTTGAAAAAGAAGAAGTGGTGGATCAGCGCATTTCCTTTTATCGCGATTTGCATTGCTGGGAGGCGCAGTTCAATTGGACGCCTTCGGGATTCAGCAAGGGCTTTTACTTCCGAATCGGCATCAAGGCCCCTCATTTGCGCGATATCAAGTTTGAACAACGCGGCGGCTCTTCTTCGATTTTCCGACCGTTGTAGACATTACTGAATTCAAACCGGAGGTTTGAATTTACTCACAAATGTACCCCCAAATTTTAACTTGATTTTAGCAAGTTAAAATCTTATATTCGTAAAAATTTAACTATCTGGATTGCGGAGCATCCATGGCCAAGATTATTTCCATTGCAAATCAAAAAGGTGGAGTTGGAAAAACGACAACAGCGGTAAATTTGTCGGCGTGTTTAGCGGTGGCTGAGCACCCCACGCTTCTGATCGATATCGATCCCCAGGCGAATTCTACCAGCGGTATTGGCATTGACCCTAAAAAAGTGAAAAATAGTATTTATGAAGTCATCATTGAAAATTTGGATATTCAACATGCCATTACTTCCAGCAACCTGGAATATTTAGATGTGCTGCCATCGCACGTCAGGTTGGCCGGCGCTGAAATTGAGCTGGTCAACACCATTTCAAGAGAACGCATTTTGAATAATGCCCTGCAAAATTTGAAAAAAGAGTACGATTACATTTTTATTGATTGCCCACCCTCGCTGGGGTTGTTGACCATCAATGCCTTGACGGCAGCCAGTTCCGTGCTCATTCCCATTCAGTGTGAATATTATGCACTGGAGGGATTGGGTCAGCTACTCAATACCATTCGCCTTGTACAAAAGCACCTGAACTCAAGGTTGGTGATTGAAGGCGTGCTCCTCACCATGTACGACAGCCGCCTGAATTTATCCCGTCAGGTTGCTGAAGACGTGAAAAAATATTTCGACAACAAGGTTTTCAAAACCATTATCGATCGCAATGTTCGTTTGAGTGAAGCGCCGAGCTATGGCAAACCGATTATTTTGTATGACGCCATTTCAAAAGGTTCAGAGAATTATATGAACTTAGCTGAGGAAATTTTAGTTAATGGCCGTTAAAAGGTTAGGCAAAGGATTAGGTGCGCTCATACCGGACATTTCAAATGAAGATGATTTCCAGCAGCAGCGTTTAAAAGACATCGAAATCTCCAAAGTTGTCCCCAACCCGTTCCAACCGCGCGAATCATTCGATGAGACCGCTTTAGAAGAGTTGAAACAATCTATTCTGGAAAACGGCATCATCCAACCGATTACCGTGCGCGCCGTGGATTCCGGCTACCAGCTCATCGCCGGCGAGCGTCGTTTGCGGGCGGTACGCGATCTGGGTTTAGATTCCATTCCTGCGTACATTTTGGAAGTTCATTCCGACGAGGAGATGATCGAGCTGTCGCTCGTCGAAAACTTACAAAGAGAGAATTTGAATCCCATCGATGAAGCGAAAGGTTATCAGACGCTCATCACCAAATGCAAGCTGACCCAGGAAGAGGTTTCCAAAAAAGTTGGCAAGGATCGTTCGACTATTACAAATTCTTTGCGAATATTAAAGTTGCCCAATCCCATTCAAGAAAGCTTGATACAAGGCGATATTACGGCAGGTCATGCCAGAGCATTTTTAGCTTTGACCAATAAATCCGAGCAAATAGCCCTCTGGAAAAAAACCGTAAAAAATAAGTACTCGGTACGGCAGGTAGAAAATCTAGTCAAAAAGAAGGACCAGCCTGCACCCAAGCCGGCCAAAGTTCAAAAAGAAGAACATCCATTCTACAAGGAAACCGAAGAACGATTGAGAGAAGTTTTAGCCACTAAAGTACGCATCGTTGCTAACTCGCGCGGTGAAAGCGGAAGGATCGAAATTGAATACTATTCAAATGACGACATGGAAAGAATCATTGAATTGATAGAGAAGCAATAAAAGAAAGAGGGAAAAGGGCAACACTCTACCGAGTTCACACTCGGGGAATGGTTTATTTTGATATGTGAATGACCCGTTGAAAAAAGAGCCTTCGACACCGTTCAGGCAGAAGCGCATTTTTTCATGGTGAGAGTAGTCGAACCATGAAAACTTATTATTATCCATTAAAACAGATTTTCAACTGGTCATTCATACTTTAAGTAATTGTAACTTTGGGAAAGAGCTTGATTTTTTAAGAAATATTCTATAAATTTTGACCCATTTTCTCCAAAATGGCGGTTTATGGATATAATAAGAAAAGATTAAATTTAGATTGCTTAGTTCATGCAGAAAAGGCGTGCAAATAAAATCTCCATACTCATCGTTCCGGAAGACAACGCCGAGCCTTACAGTTTTCGATTGAAGACGTGGGTGGTGAAGTCACTGTATGTGCTCGGAGCTTTGTTGATCTTACACATTATTGTTGGCGCGATTTTTTACTGGAAGTATGCAAGTTTATTGGCGAATAATAAACAGACCATTTTTGAGAACATGCAATTAAGGGAATATACTGAAAGGACCAAAGCATTAGAAAGAGAATTTGAAGCATTGGAAAACGCGTACAAAAAGGTACGCAGTTTACTGGGTGTGAATCCGGAATTGATTCCCGAGCCAAATCATTCGATTGAGAACCGGGATTCGAATATTATTTATGACAGCATCGTGCCGGCGATGTCTCCGCGCCCCAACAAAGGAAACGATTTGACTACAATTAAACAACGCTACCTGGTCACGCCGAAACGCAGTACAGTACTTGATTATGCTGAGAACGTTCCGACCTTGCTGCCGGTAAAAGGTTTTCTAACCATGGATTTTCAGGATGAAGGCCGGCTTGTTCCCAAATCACATTCGGGCGTGGACATCGTAGCTAAGAAAGGCACTTTGATTCGAGCTGCCGGCGCCGGCGTGATAATTTTTGCAGATTGGTCGTCGGATTTGGGGAATTTGATCATCATCGAGCATGGGGGAGATTTATTATCCTATTATGGTCATACTCAAAGAATTTTGGTATCTGAAAAACAACAAGTGAAAAAAGGCCAGCCTATTGCTTTGCTGGGCAGTAGCGGGAAAAGCTCGGGACCCCATTTGCATTTTGAAATCTGGAAGAATGGTACCCCGGTCGATCCGAAACAATTTATTCTGGCATTTAATAACCCCGAAACCACAAATTGATGCACAAGATTTAAGAAATAGAGGCTTAACATGTTTGGTGATAAAAAAAGCGACGATTTTAACGTGAGTGGAAATCTTAATACGATTATTGGCAAAGGTTCGTCTTTTGAGGGCACATTGAAGGTGCAAAGCACCCTGCGTGTGGATGGCAGTGTTAAAGGAAATGTCACAACAAGTGATTCATTGGTAGTGGGGAAAGAAGGAGCAATCGACGGTGAAGTGAAAGTACGGAATGCCATAATCGGCGGAAAATTAAAGGGAAAATTGGCTGCGACCGGCAAAGTGGTATTAGAAGCCAATTCGGTATTTAACGGTGACCTGAAAACTTCTAAATTAGTCATCGACGAAGGCGCTATTTTTGAGGGAAATTGTTCTATGGCGGAAGCAACGGTTCCGGAGAAGCGACCGAGTTACACGAAAAGCGTTTCTGAAATTCTCGACAAGAAGGGAGAATCGGAAGAAATTAATATAGCAAAATAAATTGACAAAAAACACTCAGAATTCCCACAATAGACACCAGGGATTGGCCCTCTACCTCGATTTAGGACTTCGATTTGCTCTTGCAATTTCGCTGGGTGTGGGTGGTGGATACTGGCTCGATTCAAAATTGCATACCATGCCACTATTTCTAATCATCGGACTTTTTCTGGGGGCGGCTTCCGGTTTTCTGAGTATATATCGAACGGTGTATCAGGACGATTCGACAAAGGCTGGAAAGGGTGAATGAAAATTTAAAATTTCTTTTACAAATAAGTGGGGTGACCTCGCTGTTGCTGGTGATCTCACTTATCCCCATAAATTATTTTGGGGATTCCCGGTTAGCCCTGGGAGTGTTTTACGGATATTTGGTGAGTTTGGTCAACATCATATTTGCATTTTATTCCATTAAATGGGCTTTCAATAAATCCAATAAAACTTTTTTTACGGTGGTCTTAGGCGGTATGGGAATTCGATTTGTCTTTCTCGTACTCGCCCTTTTTTTTGTCTGGAAATTTCTACCCGTCCCATTGACGGGCTTTATCGTTTCGCTGGTGTGTTTTTATTTGATGTTACAGGTTTTCGAGGTGAGATATATTCAAAAACAGCTGAATGGCAGGAAGGCAGTGTAAATATTGATGAGAACATTGACAGGAATATTGGCATCGATTGCTGATGGCAGCCAGGGAACGGGGGAACATGAACCATTGGGTGCGGATTTTATTATGCACCACATCACGGATCACGTGATATTTAAAATCCAGTTGTTCGGTTTTGATCTTTCCATCACTAAACACATTGTGATGTTGTGGATCACATCGGCTTTGTTGATCGTGACCCTGACAATTTTGTTTCGTAAACCGAAACTGATCCCCAAAGGATTGGCCAACTTTTTTGAGTTTCTGGTGGTCTATCTGGAAGAAGAAGTCATGCGGCCGTACCTGGGTAGTCACAGCCGCAAATACGCTCCCTATCTTCTAACCGCCTTCTTTTTCATTTTAATTAGCAATTTAATGGGACTGGTACCTATGGCCGCCACCGCCACTGGCAACATTAGCGTAACCGCTGCCCTGGCGTTGTTGACGTTTAGCATGGTTCAAATCGCCGGTGTACGAAATCACGGATTGTTCGGATATATCAAGGGTTTAATTCCGCCGGGATTGCCGTTTCCGTTGTTGTTTATCATGGTGCCCGTGGAGTTTATCAGTTTGTTTACGAAGCATTTTGCTCTGGCCATTCGACTGTTTGCCAATATGGTGGCCGGTCACGTGGTTATATTTGCTTTGTTGTTGATTGTTTTTACCTTTAAAAACTGGTTTGTAGGCTTTGCAACGCTCGGAGGAATTTTATTTGTCAGTTTGCTTGAAATATTGATCGCTTTAATTCAAGCGTATATTTTCACAATTTTATCGTCCGTATTCATTGGTATGGCAATACATCAGGAGCATTAATCGTAATTATTAATTTAACCTAATTAGGAGGTTTCATGACAGATTTAGCAATGGCATTTTTAGCTGCAGGATTTGGAGCAGCCGTGTCCGTAATCGGTGGCGCTTATGGAGTAAGTAAATTAGCAAGCGCGGCAATGGAAGGAATTGCCAGACAGCCTGAAGCGGCTGGAGACATTCGGGGTGCGATGATTATTACCGCAGCCATGATCGAAGGTGTCGCTCTCTTGTCATTGGTTATTTGTTTCTTGTTAAGTCTCAAAACGGCTGGCGCCTAAATTACATAAGGTAAAGTAAAAATGAATTTATTGAATCCCGAACCCGGTACGATTTTCTGGACGATTTTAACCTTTGTTGTTTTGCTTTTCATTCTCAGGAAAATGGCTTGGGGACCCATTCTGCAGGCGTTGGAAGATCGAGAGAAAAGAATAAAGGATGCGCTTGAAAAAGCTGATGTCGCTCAAAAAGAGAGCGAAGAGACTATGGTTAAGAATCAGGAATTGATCGAATCAGCTAAAAAAGAAGCGCAGGAGCTTTTGGCCACCAGTCGTAAAACCGCTGAAACCACTAAAGAGGAAATACTTCAAAAAGCCCAGGCAGAAGCTGCCAATATGCTTGAACGGGCCAAAAAGGAGATTGCCCTCGAGCGGGAAAAAGCCGTGGAGGTCATTAAACAACAAGCGGCTGAATTGTCTGTTTCCATTGCATCTAAATTGATTGGTAAGTCATTGTCTGTTGACGATCACAAAAATATCATCAAAGATTCACTGGATAAAATGACGGAGATAAATTGAAAGAAAACGTTTTAGCTAAAAGATATGCCCGGGCTTTATTTGAGATCGCAAAAGAGCGCGGCCTTCTGGATAAAATCTATCACGAAATAGACTTTTTGAACAAAAACTTGCAATCCAACGAAGAACTGCAGTTGTTTTTCAGTTCTCAGGAAATGAGTAAAAAAGAAAAGAAAACAACCCTGGATAAGATGCTGCAAGATCGGGTGTCAAACGTCTTTTTCAATTTTCTTTCGCTGCTATTGATGAAAAATCGGGAAAGCTTATTTTCGACCATTGCCAAACAATTCGGGATTATGTTTGATGATCACAACAAGAAAATTCGCGCAAAAGCCACTACGGCCGTGCCCCTGGATTCAAAATCGTTCAGCAATTTAAAATCGCATTTGGATAATGCTTATTCGGCAGATGTCCAGATCAGCAATCAAGTCGACCCGTCCATTCTTGGGGGGATCATTGTCAACATTCAGGGACAGGTCTTCGATGGTTGTCTGCAGAGTCAGCTACATCGGCTTAAATCTAAATTGATCGCAAAGTCGAATTCTAATTTGCACTGAAAGATTGAGAACGTACTGCAGGGCTGACATCGTTTCAATTTGCGCTGAAATTAAGTAATGTATTATTTGAAAGACAAATAGCATTATTGGTAAATCAACCTTTTAGATTTTTGCAAAATAGGGTGTTCAACCTTTCGAGCCTGTGTGAAAACATGGTAAAACAAGCCTCTGGCTTGTTAAGGCGGGTCTGTAATTTAAGCTACGCTTTTGTTTTCTTGCAATCCATTCTCGCAAGCAAGATGCATGCGTTACATTTTCACACAGTCTCTTTCGCTTGCAGCACCCCTCCGTAATTGCATTTTGCAGAAATCTACAACCTTTAATTGAGGAGATTTGAAATAGGATGGAAATTCGTCCTGAAGAAATTACTTCCATAATCAAAAAGCAAATCGAGAGTTTTGAAACCAGCATTCAACTGGAAGAAGTGGGCGAAGTGGTGCAGGTGGGAGACGGTATCGCTCGCGTTTACGGGCTTGAAAAAGTCATGGCTAGTGAGTTAGTCGAGTTTACCGGCGGGTTACTTGGCATGGCTTTAAACCTCGAAGAAGACAACGTCGGTTGTGTACTGTTTGGAAATGACACCCACGTCAAAGAAGGGGATTCCGCTAAAAGAACCGGCAAAATCATGCAAATCCCAATTGGTGAAGAAATGCTGGGAAGGGTCATCAATCCACTGGGGCAGCCCATCGATGGCAAGGGGCCCATTAAAACCAGCGAGTATTTGCCCATCGAAAGAAAAGCCCTGGGTGTGGTGCAAAGGCAGCCGGTGAAAGAACCGCTGCAAACGGGTTTGAAAGCCATCGACTCCATGATTCCCATCGGCCGCGGCCAGCGTGAGTTGATAATCGGAGACCGGCAAACCGGCAAAACAGCCGTAGCTATCGATACCATCATCAACCAGAAAGACACCGATGTTTTTTGCATTTATGTCGCCATCGGTCAAAAGGCTTCCAGTGTGGCAAAAGTGGTTAAGACGCTGGAAGAAGCCGGCGCCATGGATTACACCGTGGTGGTTTCGGCATCTGCAAGTGATCCGGCTCCGCTGCAATATATCGCTCCCTATAGCGGCGCCACCATCGGCGAGCACTTTCGCGACAACGGAAAACACGCGGTGGCCATCTACGACGATCTTTCAAAACACGCCTGGGCTTACCGACAGCTTTCGTTGCTGCTGCGGCGGCCACCGGCGCGCGAAGCCTATCCCGGCGACGTTTTTTATCTCCATTCGAGGTTGCTGGAACGGGCGGCGAAGTTGAACGATGAGCTGGGCGGCGGCTCTTTGACCGCCCTGCCGATCATCGAAACGCAGGCAGGTGACGTGTCTGCTTACATTCCAACCAACGTCATTTCCATCACAGATGGTCAAATTTACCTGGAGTCCGACCTGTTTTATGCGGGCGTGCGGCCGGCGATCAATGTGGGACTTTCGGTTTCACGGGTGGGCGGCAATGCGCAAATCAAAGCCATGAAGCAGGTGGCGGGCCGGCTTCGGCTGGATTTGGCTCAGTACCGGGAGTTGGAAGCGTTTGCTAAATTTGGCTCGGATCTGGATAAGGCGACTCTGGCTCAAATTACCCGCGGTCAGAGAATGGTCGAAATCCTGAAACAGGATCAGTATGTTCCCCTGTGGGTGGAAAAGCAAATCGCTATTATTTTTCTCGGAGTCAACGGCTTTCTGGATGACATTCCTGTGGATCAAATCGCCCGGTTGGAGGGTGAGTTTTATCAATTCCTGGATTCGAATTACGCTGAGACGTTGAAGGCTATCGCCGATAAAAAGCAGCTCGATGACGAATTGCGGCAAAAAATGCAGTCCATTTGTGAGGAATTTATGAAAATATTTACGGTGGAAAAATAATTGGCAACTTTACGCGATATTAGAAGACGAATCAGCAGCGTTAAAAGCACGCAGCAAATCACCAAAGCTATGAAAATGGTTTCGGCTGCAAAACTGCGCAAAGCCCAGGACCGACTCATCCACTCCCGGCCCTACGCCGAGCGTATGGCTGAATTGCTGGCGCATGTGACCGCGAAAGTTGACCGCAGCCAGCATCCCCTGCTGGCAGAACGGGATTCGAAAAAGATCTGTTATGTGGTTGTGGCGGCCGATAGAGGACTCTGCGGCAGTTTCAACGCCAACGTTTTGCGCACGGCAAAAAACGAAATTGAACGCCACGATGGCGACCATAATCTCATCACGGTGGGCCGGAAGAGCTCCGAGCATTTTGCCCGGCGGGGATTTGAGATAGTTGAAAAATATGATAATATTTTCGATGAGCTGGCATTCAAAAATGCGGAAACCATTTCGGCTCTGATTCAGGAAAAGTATTTAGCGGACGAATTTGATCGGATTTACGTAATCTACAATCAATTCAAGTCTGCAGCCGTGCAGAAAATGGTGGTGCATCAATTATTGCCCATTGAAGCGAAAATGCCGGAGGTAGAAAAATATCAGCCGGTGGATTATCTGTACGAGCCATCTATCCAGGATATTTTGAATGAGCTTTGTCCCAAACATTTGAATGTGCAGATGTGGCGTATCTTGCTGGAATCGTATGCTTCAGAGCAGGGCGCCAGAATGGTAGCTATGGAATCCGCCACGGAAAACGCCGAAGAAATGATCTACGATCTCACGTTGTATTACAACAAAGTTCGTCAGGCTGCCATCACCGAGGAAATCTCGGAAATCGTGGGCGGCGCCGAAGCGCTGCGGACGTAATTGAAGTAATAAATTTACAAACGAATTTAGTTAAGAATTTAAATTATAAGAGGAAATAATATCGAATGAAAGATGGACGGATTGCGCAAATCATTGGCGCTGTGATCGATGTTCAATTTGAAGATGGAGAATTGCCCGAACTGTTAACCGCCTTGGAAATTGATCGGGATGGAGTCGGCAAATTGGTTCTCGAAGTTCAGCAGCATTTGGGTGAACAAACTGCCCGCTGCGTGGCCATGGACTCCACCGATGGGCTGGTCCGGGGCATGGCGGTGAAAAACACCGGCAAACCGATTTCGGTGCCGGTCGGTCCCGGCACGCTGGGGAGGTTGTTGAATGTTACCGGCGACGCCATCGACCAGCTTGGGGATGTGGACGCCAAAACCTATTACCCCATTCACCGGGACCCGCCAAAATTTGAAAATTTAGACACCCGCTCTGAGATGTTTGAAACCGGAATCAAAGTCATCGACCTGCTGGAGCCGTACTCTCGCGGCGGCAAAACCGGTCTTTTTGGCGGCGCCGGAGTCGGGAAAACCGTGTTGATCATGGAGCTCATTCGCAACATCGCCACCGAGCACGGCGGTTACTCCGTGTTTGGCGGAGTGGGCGAACGCACGCGCGAGGGCAACGATCTCTGGCTGGAAATGAAGCAATCCGGTGTGTTGGAAAAAACCAGTCTGGTGTTTGGCCAGATGAACGAGCTGCCGGGCGCTCGCCAGCGAGTGGGGTTAACCGCTTTGACTGTGGCCGAATATTTCCGCGATGAGGAAGGAAAAGACGTGTTGCTTTTCATCGACAACATTTTCCGATTTACGCAAGCGGGCTCGGAAGTGTCGGCGCTGCTTGGCCGCATGCCGTCTGCCGTGGGTTACCAGCCTACCCTTTCCACCGAGATGGGTCAGCTTCAGGAACGCATCACTTCCACCAACAAAGGCTCCATCACCTCGGTGCAAGCGATTTATGTGCCGGCCGATGATTTAACAGATCCGGCGCCGGCCACCACCTTCGCACATCTGGACGCGACAACGGTATTATCGAGGCAAATTTCTGAGTTAGGCATTTACCCGGCCGTAGATCCTCTGGATTCGACTTCGCGAATATTGGATCCTCGAATTGTTGGACAAGAACATTATCAGGTTGCACGGGCGGTTCAACGAATTCTGCAGAAGTACAAAGATTTGCAGGATATCATCGCCATTCTCGGCATGGAAGAGCTGTCGGATGAGGATAAAATTGTGGTAAACCGGGCGCGCCGAATTCAACGATTTCTTTCGCAGCCATTTTTTGTGGCCGAAGAATTCACCGGCACGCCGGGCAAATACGTGCCGTTAGAAGAAACCGTTCGCAGCTTCAAAGGCATTGTCGAAGGGGAATACGACCATCTCCCTGAACAGGCTTTTTACATGGTGGGCACCATCGATGAAGCCATTGCAAATGCCGAAAAAATGGCAAAAGCGTAAATTAAAAATTATCAATTATGGATTGAACCAGAATATCGATTTGATTTATGAGTCACGAAAAAATTCAATTTGAGATTATTACTCCCGATAAAAAAGTATATTCCGAAGAAGTGGATGCCATTCGATTGCCCGGCTTGAAAGGTTATTTTGGTGTTTTGCCCGGGCACACACCTTATTTAGCGGCGGTGAAAATTGGCGAAGTGAAAATTCAGAAGGGCCAGGAGGAAAATTACTTCGCCACCAGCGGCGGCTTTGTGGAAGTTTTTTCCGATAGCGTGGCTATGCTGGCTGAAACCGCCGAACCCGCGGATGCGCTCGATCTCGAACGGGCTGAAAATGCCAAACAGCGTGCCCTGAAGAGATTGGAAGAAGGCCGCAAATCGTGGGACCTGGTTCGCGCCAGGGCCGCGCTTTATCGCGCCATCAATCGAATTCAAATCGCTTCCAAGCAATAATTCTCCCCTGTTAAAATCTTCCAGGCGTTCTAAAAAAATTGTCTGCAAACGAATTTTTGCAGATGATTATTGTTGGGCCAATTGCTCAAGAATTTAAAGTGAATGACGAAATAGAATAAATAATAATGATTCTATGGTCATTCACTTTTTTTATTCCATTTGGAATAGTTATTTTTGCATCTTCTCACACGGAAAATTCAACTGTAGGTGCACGCCATGAAAACGCGGTATCGCTTTTTACCTAAAAAATTATTCGATAAAACAAGGGTTTCTCTGACCATTTTGCTGCTCGCGGGTTTTTGTTTTTCATTACTCATTTACTCACAAGGCCTCTACGGTTCAGGCAGATACAAAGAAATCAGTTTTGAAGATCGACTGGCTTTTTATTTAAATCAAATTAGCAAACCTCATCTAAATGATATGGTGGTGCGGGAGAAATTTCTTTTACAATTAATTGAAAACATTATTCAGGAAATCAAAAAAAGGGGACAATTTCCAAACAGCCAAATATTGAATGAGGTTCGCGTGGTTTATGGAAATTCTGAACAACTGGTTGAAGCCTATTCCAATGAGCTGAATTTGCTGATTCAGATCATCGATGAAATCGATCTGCTTAAACAAATGGTCGATCCCGAACTGGACAGAGAATCCTGGAGTCAGCTCGAGAATATCCGTAGCAGAATCACTAAACTAATAGAAGATAATGATCTGCGGAATAAAAGCCGCCATCAATATTATGCAGAAAACGTGCGGTCCAACTCTGAGCCGGCCAGAAAGTCTGTACTTGCGGACAGCGCCCGCTTCAAAGCGATCTCGGAAGAATATTTGAACGAAGTGCAATTACTCAAAAAGGCGCTGGTTGAGCTGGATCGGCTCCTGGAAAAAACCAGGCAGCTAAATTCCAGTCTGAGCTATGAAATTGAAGACACCAAGAGGGTTATTTTAAATAATTTAGATGCCAAAGTTCTATCCTTGATGGGTTACGAAAAAATCGATTCAAACAATGCAATCAACATCACCGAAGCATTTAATGAATGGAAAGCGCGAGAATATATTCAATATCAAGTGGTGTTAACGCGCTATTTGATCATCAAAAAACTGCTGTTGCAACAGGCAACTTCGGCAGAAAAAACCCGCATGCTGAAGTCGGATTTGCGAGATGCCTTGACCAATTATCGGGATGAAAATTTCCCGCTGGCCATTAAACAGTTCGATGCGATATTAGACGAATACAACCAGCAAAACCCCTTCCTTGCGACCGTTCTTTTTTATCGGGCAGAAAGTTATTTTATTCAACGATTGTACCAACAGGCGCGTGCGGATTATGAGCGACTCGCGTTTCAAATGGCCGGGTCTCAATATTTCACGGAAAGTGTTTATCGGTTGCTGATGGTCAACAATCGCCTCAAAGACCGAGAGGCGTGTTCAAAATATGCCCGGCTGCTCCAAACCCATGCTCAGCAACTGTCCGGAATATTGCGAGATAAGACTTTTTATTTAGCCGGCTATTTGCATTTCAAATATGGCGATTTTGAAGGCGCCAGAAAACGGCTTGCACAAATTCCGAAAGAATCAGCGTATTATTTGTCTGCCAGGTATCTCGCCGGCGTGGTGGAAGTGAATCTTCGGAATTACGCATCTGCTGAGGCGATTTTTAATCAAATCCTGCAGATCGATGATTATCCCTCATCTGATCGAGAAATCGCCCAATTCCAGGATAAAGCGCTGTTAAAATTGGGTTATTTGAATTATGAATCCGGCAATTTTCAGGATGCATTATTTTATTTTAACAGTTTGAATAAGAAATCGACTTACTTTGATAAGGCATTGTTGGGGGCTGCCTGGGCCAATTTAAAATTGAAAAATTATGAGCACGCCATTGCCAACGTGAAACTGCTGGTGACTTACGATTTGGCTTCCCTGCATACCTACGAGGCACTCACCTTGTCTGCGCATTGCAAAAAAATCCTCAATCAACACGATTCAGCATTGAGAGATTTGAATTATATTTCCGAGGCTCGAGAAGCGCTGGAGATAGTCGAGCTCTATAATTCAGAAAGAAGATTTATCTTAAATCAACTCATGGCACTGGAAGAAGTGGAGAAATTGATTCTTGAACATAGGGACAAGCCACTGTACGAAACCTTGGTGCAGTTACGAGAACAGTTTCAGCAGATGTTGGAACAATATCAGAAAATTGAAAAAAGCGGTAAATTCGAGGCCATCCTGGCAAACCAGGACGGCGTGAACCTTTTGAATCAATTGGAGGAATTTACCAGCCTGGTGACACAAAAATATGGAGAAACCAGCTTTGCGGGATTTGATTTAGAAAAGAATCGAAAAGATAGATTCAGCATGGCTATGCAAGCCATAAACAGCAGACATAACGGCCTCAATTCAAATTATTATTCAGAATATCCGCTGGCATCTCAAGAAGGAATGGTAAATTACCGAAAAAAGATGTTAGACGATATCAAAAAAAACATCCAGTCTGAATTGGAGCAAATTGAAAAGATATTCTTTCAATTACAAAACTTACAGCGCAGGATTGATTATGCGAAAACTTCTGTCAGTACAAAGATAGAGCTGGAAATATTGCAGAACGATATAAATCGACTCAAAGATCGTTCCACGAAAATCAACGCCTGGCTGGTTGAAAACCACCAGCAAGAGATGAACACACAATTTGATCACTATGCGGATTTTTCCGGTTTTGGATTGAGCAATGTCAAATTAACTGCCATTGCTGAAAAGAAGCAAAGGATCATGGAGCTTTCACAAAATGGTCAATTTATTCATAATCTTTTGCAAGAACGAAAAAATGCCGAACGAATAAAACAGCTCGAAGAAGATTGGGAAAAACGCATGGCTGAAAATGTTCAGAAGCAAGAAAAAATCCTGATAGAGCAATCCCTTTCCGATCCGTCTTTTAAAGAATCCTATTTCGATTTAAGACAGCGAGAAGTCGAGGAGAAATAAAAACCAAACTGAAGAAAATTTGAAGGTATTTTGCTGCTATTCATAAAAACTGTAATGATATGAGAAATACACCTTTTTCGATACTTTGTGCCGTCCTGCTCCTGCCGTATTTGCAGGTGGTGGATTCTTTTAGTCAAAGCTTTTCTTCCTCTAAAAATCTGCTCAAGTCTCGACCGCATACGGCTGACACGGATTCAATTTTCAATAAATACTCAGACGAGGAGCTTGAAAAATTTTTACAGGAATACAACCAGGAAACAGAGAAATTATTAAATGAGAATGATCGATTGCGTCTGGAAACGATTCAGGAGCTGGAAGCTTTTGTCAATAAGCATCCGGATAGTCCTGTAATCGATAAAGTTATTTTTCGGCTGGCCAATCTACAGTATGAAAAGGCGGTGCAGGATTACGGCACGGCCAACGATAAATATAATCAACAGCTTAATCTCTATGAACGAGGAAAAATCAAGCAACCTCCCATCGAACCGAAACTCGATTACAGCAAACCGTTATCCTTGTGTCAAAAAATTATCGATCGTTTTCCCGACAGCCCGTATTTAGACGACGCCATTTATAATAAAGGATTTTTACTGCAGGAGCTGGGAGAACCGGAGGAGGCGTTTCACATTTTTCAGGAGCTGAGGGAGAAATATCCCGACAGTCCCTACATCCCCGATGCCTTGATGATCATGGCGGAATACTATTTCAATCCCCCTGTTAGCGATATTGAAAAATCAATCGAGATTTATAACCAGGTTTTGCAGTACAAGACCAGCTCAAAATACGACGCGGCTCTTTATCGATTGGGTTGGGCTTATTACCGATTGAGTGATTATCCGGCAGCCATTTCCTACTTTACAACTCTGGCGGATGATATCGACCTGGTGCAGGAAATGGACCCCGATAAAAAGTATCATTTCCCCGAGGTCCGGGAAGAGGCCATCGAGTACATTGGTATCAGTTTTTTTGATTTTGGTGGGCCCAGCCAGGCGGCAAAATATTTCGATATCATCGGCGGCCGGGAATACAGCTTCGATGTTTTAAAAAAGATCGGGGATTTGTTTTTAAATGAAAAAGAAGAATATGATAAAGCCATCGAGTCGTATCAACTGCTGTTGAGCTTGTACCCGAACTCGCCTAACGCGCCGACGATTCAAGCCAACATCACCGAGGCTTATCGTCGCAAGAAAGACGAGCAGATGGTTTACGCAAGACGGTCTGAACTGTTCAAAAAATATAATTTTGAAGGAGACTGGTGGAAAAATACTCGCGACCTGACTGCCAAGACCGAAGCCATTTCTCTGGCGGAAAAAGCTCTGCGGGAAAACATCAATTATATTCTCAGCACAGCGGAAGAATCCAACGACCCGGCTCTCTATCAGCAGGCGATTCAAGACAGTCGCGATTATTTAAAAACTTTTCCCTCCGACAGTCATGCGGTGCAGATACACTGGAATATCGCCTTAACACTGGATAGCAAACTGGGTAAAACGGAGGAGGCGTTTGAGGAATACATCAAAATAAGCAATTTGTACCTCAATACTGATTTGCAAAAGCTAGCGGCTGAAAACGCCATTGCCATTTGGGATGAAGCGATTCAAACGAGATCGGCAGAAAAAAGCGGGCCGGAATTACAAATGGGCAAAGAAATTTCGCGACAGGAATTGTCGGCAGAGGAAAAGAAATTAGCTTTTGCTCTGGACAATTACATCCGGCTTTTTCCGCATGAACCAGGGACAGCAAAAATATTAGCACGAGCGGGCGCCTTGTATTATGAAAAGCATCAGTTCACCGAGTCTTTGATGTACAATAAAACCTTGCTGAAGCATTTTCCGGATAGCCCGGAAGCCAGAGATGCGCAGTTTGTTATCATGGAAAGTTATTTTGGTAAGGGCGATTTTGAGAGCACTGAAATCATTGCCAAAAGATTGCGGAATGAAGATCCGCAATACCGCACTAAAGCCACGGCGCGATTGGCAGAATCCATCTTTCTGAAAGCGAAAGCGTACTCGGGCTCCTCTCAGCATGTGATGGCTGCAGAAGAGTATTTACGCGTGCTCCAGGAAGCTCCAACGGCTGAATTTGCCGATTTGGCTTTATACAATTCTGCCATAGAATACAAAAAAGCCAGTGAATTTGAAAAAGCGGTCACCAGTTACAAACTGCTGATCCAAAACTATCCAAATTCCAAACACTATCTCAATGCGTTAAACAATCTGGCTTTTGATTATCGTGAAATGAAAGATTTCCACAAGGCAGCGGTGACCTACGAAAAGCTGGCCAATTTACAAACAGATGAAAAACAGGCAGAGATTGCTTTGTACAATGCCAGCGTTTCTTATGTGGAGGCTGAAGATTGGCAGCAAGCGATAAGAATCAACACCCGATTTGTTGAGCGATTTCCAAAAGCAGAGGATGCGGATAATCTGTTGTTCAACAATGCCAGCTATTATTTAAAATTGAACGACATTCAACAGGCCAATAAAATTTACGATGAGTTTGCGCGGAAATATCCGGATTCACCCGGCGTCGTAGAAGCCTTATTCCATCGCGGCAAGTATTTTCTGGACAACAACCGCACAGTTGAAGCCAAAACGGAATTTGAGAAAGCCATCAACAAAAACAATTATCTGAAACAGCGGGACAGACCCACAAACGACTTCTTTGCGGTAGAAGCGTTGTATCAGCTTACCAAAATTAAGTTCAAGGAATTTCAGAGCATACGCTTCAATATTTCCCCGCAATATGTGGTGCAAAATAAAGCAAAAAAGAAGGCAATGTTGTTGGATTTGCTTGATAACTACGGCAAAGTGATCAGTGCAGGCACCATCCGACTTTACGAGGCCACCTATTGCCAGGGATTGGCTTATGAAGAGTTTGCGAAAACCTGGGCCGAGCAGGAAATTTTTACTACAAATGATAATCAACGTATCCTGGCGCAAAAAGAAGTCAACAAGGTATCGGCAGAACTTTTTGAAAAAGCCGTGAAAACGTACAAAGAAGGTGTGAAAACCCTGACCAAAATTTCGGACTCCTACCGCAAGTCCGTAGCGGCTAATAACCACGATGATTATTCTCGAACAAAAATTTCCGATGATTCCACGCTGTCGGTTGCCGAAGGGTGGATCGAAAAATGTCAAAACAAAATTTCAGAAAATCTCTACGCCATAGCTGAGATAAACGACAAAACAGTCAGTCAATTATTGACCGCTATTAACCCACCAGGTTTGGACAAGTTGGAGTTGTTAATCTATCGAAATCAATTAATTGAGAAAGTCATAAGCCCTGTTCTCCGTGAAATCACGGATGCGCACATTCGCAACATCCAGGAAGGCCGAGCTCTGGATTTGGACAATCCGTGGATTGAAAAGTCCAAGAAAAAATTGCTGGCGGCCGGCACAATATCCGCTCAGGAATTCCAAAAAATTAGTTTTGGAGCTTTAAACGCGTATGGCGATTTGATCGAATCTTACAAACGTGTGGTCAAAAGTGGCGACGAGGCCGCTTTTGATGTGGCCGAGCAAATGTTGAACTACCTTGACTTGAGCAGAAAAACCGCAGCGTCCATGATTCAGAGTTACCGCGAGAATATTCAGCAGGTGCGTAAGTTAAACATTCAGACTCCCGAAGCCAAAAGGGCTGAAGAAAATGTGATGAAAGCTGTTTTTAATTTTAGCACCATTGCGGATTCCCTGGCATTGATGGCAAATGCGCAGCGCTTGTATTTTCAAGAGCTTTTCAAGAACACCGATAATACGGACTTCGATGAAGCTTCATTGAATTTCGACGAACAATATTTTGCGCTTGTGGACGGTTCGCAGGAAGTGCTGGAAAATGGCTTAACCATCGGTCAGGAATTTAAATTAAATAATCAATGGAGTCGAAAAATTATTTTAGCGCTGGTAATGAAAAAACCGGAAGAGTTTGCTAACAAACTGAAATTAAACATTGAAACCGAAATGATTCATACCGGCTCCAACTGGTTTGCGGCATCAGAATTTGTTCCGGGCTGGACCGAACCAGATTTTCCGGACACGCTCTGGAATCATGCTTACAATGAGGGCCCCGCCAAGGGACTGACCGGCAACGGCACCAACGCCATCTGGTTTGTAAATATCGATAAGAGTCAACTTACTGAGCAGGATTCGAGCAATCTGTTAGGACAAATTTCAACCGAAAGCACGCAACCAATTGATAAGCTATCTAAAGTCCTTATTCGACCAGAAAAAGTGTATTTTCGTAAATCCTTTGACGTAGCAGGCCTGCCGGTGTCGGGCATGTTACAGCTTTTTGTGGATGATTCATTTTTTCTTTACTTGAACGGCCAAAAAATAGCTGAATATCGCCATGGACAAGAACAAAATTTAAAAACCCACCATTTCAATATTCTGGAATATGTAAAAAGTGGTCGCAACGTATTGGCCGTGGAGGCATTTGATTCCGACAGCTCACATGGCCATTTCGAAGCAGTGCTTGAGATTAAAAATATGCCGGATTGGTCGAAACTGCGCCATGAATTAGAGCAGGAAAATGTAAGAAACTCTCAAAACCTGGATATGAATTGAACGTGAAACTATTGACAAGGAGACGGCAATGATAGGAAGATGTGCCATTTTGTTTTTGATTATAATATTCGGAGTGAGTGCGGCAAATGCCTTCGCGCAGGCGGATTCTTCGAATGTGGCAGACATAAAAGATATCAAAAAATTAAAAAATGAAATCATTCTGGAAGAAATCGTCATTGAAGCCATCATTGAAAAACCCAATGTTTATGTGCTGCCAAAACGGATGGAATCTAAATTCGAGGAGATTGAATTCATCGACCGTTCTTTCTTAAATGAGCTGAAATCCGCTCCGGAAGCACTTAAAGCAATCGAAGTGGATTACGCGAAAATCAAAACGATAAGTGATTTGAAAAAACTTCTTGAGAAAGAAATTCCATAAAAAAATGAATTAATCGTAGGAGATAAAAATTATGGCTGATTTATTTGAACATTTTCGTCCTGGTGCTTCTGGCTGGTTATTTATGTGGGCCTTGTTGTTTACTGCGGCTTTTATGATTGCCATCGCTCTGGAAAGAGCCTATTATGTTTTAATCAAGTCGAATATCAATTCAAATGCTTTCATGGCGGAAATCAGAAAATACGTGAAAGCCGGTGAATTTAAAAAGGCCATCGAGCTGTGCGATGCCGTGCACGACAAAGCTTTGCCTAAAGTGGTTAGCGCGGGTTTGCGCAAGGTGGCAAGCACAGAAAAAGTGGATTTTCGTGCCATCCAAAACTCGGTGGACGAGGGCACGCTGGAAGTGATTCCCAAGCTGCAAGAGCGTACGGGTTTTTTAGCGATGATCGGCAACGTGGCGACTTTGATCGGATTGATGGGTACGATTTACGGCCTGATTTTGGCTTTCAGCGCTGTCTCAGAAGCCGGCTTTGATGCCGCGCAGAAATCGGCGTTTTTAGCTGCGGGCATTTCTACCGCCATGAACACCACCCTTCTGGGGCTGTCGATTGCGGTGCCGGCCATTTTGTTCTATACCTTTATTCACAACAAAACCGTGCGTATCATTGATGAAATCGATGAACACACGGTGAAATTAATTAATTTACTGACAGGAGATAAATAAACCGTGGCATACCGACCTTCACTTCGTCGAACCCGTGTAATAGTGGAAGAGGCGGAACCCAATATGACGCCGATCATGAATTTGATGGTCGTGCTCATCCCGCTGCTTCTTTCTTCTGCACAGTTAATTCGGCTCAGTGTCATTGAGCTCAATCTGCCTCCAGCGAAAGGCGCCAAGTCCTTGGAAACCACGCAAAACAAGGAGAAGGAACTCAAATTAGATCTGGCTGTGACCATCACCGATCAGGGATTTTATGTGTCCAGTTCACAAGCCATTCTAAAAAATAGAGATCACGGTCCTTCCATTCCGCTTAAAAATGGTCAATTCGATTACGCGCTGCTGACGAAGCAGCTCTATGAAATCAAGAAAAAGGCCAAAGGACGCTTCAAAGATACCGATTCGGTGATTATTCAGGCGGAAGCATCCATCGATTACCAGACGTTGGTTAGCACTATGGACGCAACTCGGATGATCAAATTGGATGGTGAAATCATTGGTTTGTTCCCCAATGTTTCTCTTAGCGCCGTCACATTGTGACGGTGAAAAGTATGAGTGGCATTTCGGAAGGTTAATTAATCAATTTTGGAGAATTCATGGCTTATATTCCGTCGCGTATTAAAAAGCATTATAGTCCACAAAATGTGGCGAAGTTGAACCTCACTTCCATGATGGATATGTTCACGATTATTTTAGTTTTTCTGCTGAAGACCTACGCAACCGAAGGTCAACTAATTCAGCCGTCCGAGTCTTTGACCCTTCCCAAGAGCACAATTCAGAATCCGCCGGAAACTGCGCTGGATTTAGTGGTTTCCAAGGACGTCATATTGCTGAACAGCAAAGTCGTGCTCAAATACGAACAAGTTACCAATCAAAAGGGATTTATTATTGAACCGCTGCAACAGGCTTTGTTGCACCATGCTCAACGGGCAAAAAAAATGGAGGCTCAATTCGGCATTCCCTTTTCGGGTAAGGTGACCATTCAGGGCGATCAAAGTATCGAATATAAAAATTTGGTAAAAGTCATGGCTACTTGCGGTTCGGCTGAATATCCCAATATGCGTCTGGTGGTTTACAACAAGGGCACTTGAACTATCAATTAGAATGGATTTTTTGAACCTGTACTAATAGCTACTGAAGGAATTATTATGAGCGAATTTGATACTTTTGAGCTCAAGTCGCAGGACAATCAAAAAGATTTTCGCAAAACATTATCCGATAGAATAGATAAACGGTTTTATTCGATCTTGCTTAGCTCTTTAACCGTACACATTCTACTGGTTTGTTACTTTTTAGCTAATCCCATTTCCAAAGAACACAAGTTAAGTAAGATTGCAAAAATTCAAGAAAATTTGGCGCGAGCAATCACTGGCAAGAAAGTGGAATTGACCAATCGCCAGGCTAAATTTGAATTTCCCGATTCCGAACATAAAAGGAAAGAAAAAAAGGTCGAAAAAAAGGAGAAGCCCACTGCACCAAAAGTAGCGCAGAAGAAATCACAATCCAAAAAATCTGGCAGCAAGAAAAGAACGGTTACTGCCAAATCAAAACGTGGTAGACCGGCTAAAAAAGTCAGAACGGCCAAGGAAATTGCAAAGAACGTGGGCTCAAAAGGCCTTCTGGGTTTGCTAACCACCACCAGCTCGATTGCACAGGGTAGTGAAGTTGAGGATATTATCGTCAATACCAATCAGTCGCAACACGATTTAGATAAAGTGCTGTCAAATTTGACCGCAACCACTTCAAGCGGTGGATTGAATGGCGGCGGCAGCAGTTATGGGAAAGCCGGAGGCCGGGTAAAAGGTGGCCGTAAAAAAAGCGGTGGCAATATCGATGACCTGGTCGGAGAGCTGGGTAAAACTAAAACCGAATCCTTCAAGCGCAGCGGAGATTTAATGGTCGTCAATGAAGCGCCGTTAATTGAAGGAGATGGTAAAACTCCGGTAAAGGGTCGGGATCAAAATTTGATCCAGGCGGTGGTGGTCAAACATAATAAATCCATCCAATATTGTTATGAGAAGCAGCTGCGACGCAACCCCAACTTAAAAGGCAAGGTAGTCATTCGATTTACGATTACTGCCCAGGGTGTCATAAAAAATGCACACATCGTTTCTTCAACACTGAATAACCGAAAAATTGAACAGTGTGTTTTGAGCCGGATCCGAAGATGGTCTGATTTCGGTTCTGTTGAACCCTCCTACGGCGATACCACCATTCGCCAGGTTTATGCCTTTGGTTACTGAAACCTGAAAGTTGAGAGATTTTCCTCCTCCACATACTAAATTTAACCGCCATTTTGAAGATTTTTATGGCGGTTTTTTATTTTATTGTTAAATTAGTGAATGATGTTTCGCCAACTAATTGTAATAAAAGGAGGTAAGTGAATTTGGAAAAACTGGAGGGTTGGAAAAGAACCCATACTTGCGGTGTTTTAAACGAGTCCAACGAAAACGATGAAGTCATTTTGATGGGCTGGGTGCATCGGCGCCGGGATCATGGTAAATTGATTTTTATCGACTTACGTGATCGCTACGGCATAACTCAAATTGTCTTTGATCCAAGAGTGGACTCAGAAGCCTATCAGAAAGCCAAAGATTTGAGAGGTGAATTCGTCATCGCGATTAAGGGTTTGGTTGAAAGAAGACCAGAGGATTTAGTCAATCCGAATTTAGCGACCGGGAAGATTGAGGTTTCTGTCATCGGCTTGAAAATACTCAACCCCGCAAAAACTCCCCCATTTGGTATCGATGACAACAAGAGTACTTCCGAAGAATTGCGTTTAAAATATCGCTATCTCGATTTAAGAAGTTCTTTCATGAAAAATAATCTCTTGTTGCGTGCAAAATCCTATGAGGCGGTGCGGTCCTTTTTTAACAGCCACGATTTTGTGGAAGTCGAGACTCCCTCACTCATGCGCAGTACCCCCGAAGGCGCCCGGGATTATTTAGTGCCGAGTCGCATTCACCATGGAAAATTTTATGCGCTGCCACAAAGTCCGCAAACCTACAAACAGATTCTCATGGTGGCGGGTATGGATCGCTATTTTCAAATTGTTCGCTGTTTTCGTGATGAGGATCTGCGCGCCGACCGTCAGCCGGAGTTTACGCAAATTGATGTGGAAATGTCGTTTGTGGAACGGGACGATGTGTTGAATATGGTTGAGCAGTTGATGATCAGCGTGTTTAAAGATGTTTTAGATTTACCGGTGCCGCGCCCCATACCGCGCATGAGTTACGAACAAGCCATCACTACCTATGGCACCGATAAACCCGACATCCGCATTGATATGAAAATTCAGAATATCAGCGAGCTGGTTGCAGATAGCCGATTTCAAGTTTTTGATGAAAATCTGAAAAATGGCGGAATCGTTTGCGGATTGCTGTTACCCGGAGGCGCCAAATATTCGCGAAAACGGGTAGATGATTTGACGAAAAAAATGCTGGTAGAAGGCGCCAGGGGATTAGTGGCTATCAAAGTCTCAGACAGTGGCTGGGACTCATCTCTCAGCAAGTTTTTCTCGGAAAAGGCCATTCATAAAATCAACAACGCTTTTTCTGCAAAGGCCGGGGACATGATTTTTTTATTCGCGGATGAAAAAATGAAAGCATTGACTCTGGCGGGCACGTTAAGATTGATTCTGGCACACGATGAACAACTGATCCCGGAAGACGAATTTCGGCTGGTCTGGATTGTTGAATTCCCGCTTTTTGAGTACGATGAAGAGGAGAAGCGTTATGTTGCACGTCATCATCCTTTCACCGCGCCAATGGATGAGGATCTACCATTGTTAGACAAGCAGCCTGAAGCCGTCAGAGCAAAGGCTTATGACCTGGTTTTAAACGGTTACGAAATCGCAGGCGGCAGCATTCGAATACATGATCGCCAGTTGCAAAATAAAATGTTTCGTTTGTTAAATATTCAGGAGAAAGAAGCCAAAAGTAAATTTGGTTTTTTGTTAGATGCATTTGAGTTTGGAGCCCCGCCCCACGGGGGAATTGCTTTTGGATTTGATCGCCTGGTCATGTTATTAGCAAAGGCGAAATCCATCCGCGACGTCATCGCTTTTCCGAAAACAAACAGCGCACTATCGTTGATGGATGGGGCGCCTTCAGAAGTTTCAAAACGGCAACTGGACGAATTGGGATTGAAATTAACCTAAGTCGATTTTTTTCTTGACAATTAGCATTTTTTTTGTTAATATGCGAGGTATTGTAAAAATACTATTCAAGTATCTTGGCTAATACATTCACCACTGGCAAATTATTTACGAATTAAATTTCAAATTCTGGAAGGAGGTGAAAGAATCGATGAGAAAATCTTCAAAAGGTTTTGTGTTATTGTTGGTTGCGATATTTGTAATGTCTTTTTTCTCTTTTGTGGGATGTACCAAGCATCCTAACGCAGAACAGTTACAGGCATTAGAGGAACAAAAAAATGCAGCGCTTTCTGCAGAAAACACTCTGGAAGAAAGGCGGAGGGAAAAGAGTAAAGTAGAAAGTGAACTCAATCAAAAAAGAAAAGAATTACAAGACGCAAAAGCTGAATTAGAAGCAGTTAAACAACGACTTGCTCAGTAATTGAGAATGACATTTTAATTTTGAAATAAGGAGGGTAAACATGAAAGCTGTGGCAAAAACGCTTTTTGCCTGTTCTTTATTTGTTGCTCTTTTAATATTCGTTGGACCGAATGTTTGTCTGGCTCAAGAAATGACCATGGATGAGTGTAATACTCAATTACAAGAGTGGGCAAATCGCGAGAGGGCAGCACAAGATGAAATTGCAAAATTAGACGGCGAAATAGAAGCGCTCAAATCGCAAAAGGCGGATGTTGATAGTCAGACCAAAGATGTTTGGGCTGAGATATATAAAGCCATCGGCGTCACCGAGGCCGATGTTAATGCATACCGCCAGCAATTAAATGACATGGACAGGCAGTTGAATTCTCTGGGTGCGCTTTCCCCGGAAGAACTCTTTAAAAGACGCAAAGAGCTGGACGCAATTGAAGAAAGTCTGCAAGAACATAAAAACAATCGAATTTCTGTTTTGACTGAAATGCGAAATAAAATTGCAGCGCTGGAAGGTAAAATTGCTCAGCTCAGAGCGAAAATGCCCAAAGGCATGTACGATGAATATACCGTGGTTCGCGGTGATTATCTCTGGAAAGTATCGAAAAAATCCGACATTTACGGCGATCCCTTACAGTGGGTCCGTATCTATTCTTACAACAAAGATCAGATTAAGGATCCCGACTTAATTTATCCCGATCAAATTTTTAAAATTCACAGAGAAAACGGACCAAACGAAATTTTAGTGGGACCCGGTGATAATCTTTCCAAGATTGCTGGGAGTATGGATGTTATGGGTGACCCCACCAAATGGCGTCAAATTTATGAAGCCAATAAAGACGTCATCGGTGACGAACCTAGTTTAATTTATCCATATCAAGTGTTAAAGCTTCCTCGGTAGTAAATTCAAAGTTTTGCGGTGGTGCTTTGCGAAACGTCTTAATGTACTTAGCAGGTTGATGAGTTGGGATGTCATTGCTCGTGACCTGCTTTTTTATCTAAGATTGGGATTGATATCGAATTTTAATCAACACAAACTTGGAGCTGTCGCTTGGAGTTTGTGTGGTATTCAATTAATTATTGTAAAGCTTACAATTAGATAAAAAGCTCTTGAAGCGTAGGCCATAGCGGCAGAACGTTTCAAGAGCTTTTTTTTAATCATCAACTCACTTTCGAAATTATTTTGGTAACGAAAACAACTATCAAGAAAAGAATTTCCATCAAAGGGATTGATCAATTAAAACTTTTTGGCTTTCAGGACCAAAATCTGAATAAAATCGATGCGCATTTCGACTCAAAAATTGTAGCCCGCGGTACAGAAATAATTCTGGAAGGCCCGCCTGAAGAGATCGAGAAAATACAAAAAATATTTTACGAGTTGACCTTGATGGTTTCCAGGGATCAGACCATCACTGAAAAGGATCTGGAAACCGTGTTTGAACTGGTTGCTGCCAAAGAGAAATTTGAAAATCACAATCATAATAACATTGAATCGGTTATTTTATTTACTAAAAATGGACACATCAAACCGAAAAGTCTGGGACAGAAAAAATTTTACGATTCATCCATAAAAAATGATATCGTTTTTGTTATTGGGCCAGCGGGCACCGGCAAAACGTTTTTGGCGGTGGCCATTGCTGTGGCTACTTTGCGCGATAAATTAGTCAACCGGATTGTTTTAACCCGGCCGGCAGTTGAAGCGGGCGAAAGTTTGGGATTTCTGCCTGGCGATTTCCGAGATAAAGTGGATCCATATTTGAAACCATTTTATGACGCCCTCCACCAGATGATTCCCGCAGATAAATTAAAAAGATATTTAGAAACCCAAGTAATCGAAATCGTTCCTCTCGCTTACATGCGAGGTCGGACTTTAAATGACGCCTTTGTGATTTTAGATGAAGCTCAAAATACGTCTTTCAATCAGATGAAAATGTTTTTAACGCGTCTGGGGATAAATTCAAAAGCCATCATCACCGGCGATATCACTCAAATTGATCTTCCGAAGCCGAAAATGTCCGGGCTGGTTCAAGTCCAATCCATCATATCAGATATTGAGGGGATTGATTTTGTTTATTTGATGGATCGAGATGTGGTGCGTCATCGACTGGTGCGAGAGATTATCAAAGCGTATAACGAATTTGAAAATAAGAAATAACCTCGGACTTTATTTAATATCTCACGAAACCAATTGACGAAAATTACGAAAACAACCATCGCTTTAAAGAATTATTTTAAGGCGCTAATACTGACCATGCAAGCCCATAAATTTTGGCGTTATACGCCCCAAATTCTAATGGGTGTGGCAATTATTGTCTCGACTACGTTCATGTTTCCTTATGAACAGTCCTATCGGTTTGCTCATTTAAACGAGGGCGATGTTTACATTGGCGATGAGATAATCGCCCCATTCACTTTTCATATTATGAAAAGTGAGGAAGAATATAACCGAGACAAGCAATTAGCCGCTCAGAAAGTGCCGCTGGTTTTTGCACGTGAGGACAGCATTGAACAAAAATCCTTAACTGAGCTGGAGAACTTTTTTAAAAGCATTGATGCCATTAGAGAATCTGTGTCCCCGGATTCCATTAAAGTCAGAAGATTAAGCGATTTCTTGAATAATGCGTCAATCATCATTGAACAAAATTATATTCCCCTGCTTTTAAATTCGGCTCAAAAATCGCAGCCATCAAGATCGTCTAAGAAAAAAGTCGCGGACAAAAAAAACGTCGCTTCCGCTGATGAAACCGAATTGAATTATGATTTACTAAAAAGTGATTTGAAGCGAATTGTTATAGATACGTACTCGATTGGCATTTTGAATCTGCCATTTGAGGAGACCCAAACACCTGCGGTGAAAATTTCATTAAAGACCCAAAAGCAAGAAATTGTTGAAGATATTAATAATTTTTATCGGGTCGATAACATTGAAAATGTCCTGTTGGAAGATAAACTACGACAGATATACCAGGATAACGAAACCGCAGTAAAAATTGGCTATGCCATTATTACTGCATTTATTCGACCCAATTTGATTTACCAGCAGGCCGAAACAGAAAGCCGAATCGATGAAGCGATTGCCAGGGTGGCCATCGCCAAAGGCACCGTACTGGCGAAAGAAAGAATTGTGGACACGCATGAACGTATCACCAAAGAGATCATTGAAAAGTTAAACTCCCTGGCTCTGGCGAGATCCGAAAAGGAATCACAAGAGGGTGGATGGAGATTGATCATTCCTTATCTCGGAAGAGCTTTGATCGTCACACTCTCGCTTTCTTTCACCATTATTTTTCTGATGGTATCCCGAAGACAGCTCTTCGAGAATGTCAAAACCATGTTGATGATATTCATCATCATGATGATAATTATCATTTTCACATTTTTAATTACACAGCTCGGTTTCACGAAATATAAATATCTTATTCCCATTTCCATCGCCGCCATGCTGCTGATGATTTTCTTTGATACTCGCACAGCTTTTATCGGCACGGTGACATTGAGCCTGCTCATCGGAGCGCTGCGGGGAAACGAATTTGGAATTATGCTTACTTCATTGTTTGTGGGCACCATTTCCATTTTTTCTGTACGTGAAATTCAGGCTCGTTCGTGGATTTTAAAGGGAATTTTGTTTATTACAGCCGCTTATATGATTGCCGTAGCTTCCGTGGAATTTTTGAGAAATCCAGAAAGCATTAATCGCAGTGATTTGATTTACGCCACCATGAATGGCACCCTCTCCCCTATATTAACCTACGGCCTGATGATCATCTTCGAGTATATATTCCAAATGACCACCAATTCAACGTTGCTGGAGCTCTCGGATTTGAACAAACCGTTGTTGCGCCAATTGGCCATTCGCGCACCCGGCACCAATCATCACAGCATCATGGTAGGGAATCTTTCTGAAGCCGCTGCGGAAGCCATTGGGGCCAACGCGCTTTTGGCGCGTGTGGCATCGTATTATCATGACATCGGTAAAATGGAGATGCCGGAATATTTTGTTGAAAATCAAAAAGGCGGTAAAAATCCGCATGAAAAGCTAACGCCCAATATGAGCTGTTTAATCCTCATAAATCATGTGAAACGTGGCTTAGAGATTGCGGAAGAATACAACTTGCCCAAAGAAATTCGGGATTTCATCCCACAGCATCACGGTACGAATTTGATCAAATATTTTTATAACAAAGCGTTGGAAACCTCGGACGACAATGAAGTGAATGAATCAGACTTTCGTTATCCTGGTCCCAAGCCGCAAACCAAAGAAACCGGCATCGTCATGCTCGCAGATGCCGTTGAGGCGGGATCCCGAACCTTAAAAGAGCCGACCGTTAGCCGGATACGCAACCTAGTGAACTCTTTTATTCAAGAAAGGTTGATAGATTCTGAATTAGACGAATGCCCTTTAACTATGAAAGATCTAAATCTGGTAAAGGAAAGCTTCGTAAACAATCTGACCGGCGTATTTCACGGCCGAATTGAATATCCTGAGCAAAATAATAAATTGTTTCGAAAAAAGGTGAAAGGCCCTACAGAAAAAGCGAGTGAAAATTCAAATTGAAGTCATTAATGAAACTAACCGAAGCATTGATTCCCGCACGATTAAAAAACTCACAACCACTATTTGGCGCCAGGAAGGTCAAAAGGATGCACACATCACCATTGTTCTGGTGCCGGATAGCTTCATTCGGAATTTGAATAAAAAATATCTTAGAAAGGATCGAGTAACCGATGTCATTGCTTTTCCGTTGACGAATGATGAGGAAGAGCCTTTTGAAGGTGAAATTTATATCAGCCTGCATCGGGTGCAGGCAAATGCCAAACGTTTTCAGATTGAATTTCTGCAGGAGTTAAAGCGGGTAGCGGCTCACGGTGTGCTGCATTTTCTGGGTTATGATGATCAAACGCAAGAAGCGAAACAAGCCATGACAGATCGTGAAGATTTTTATTTGAGTTACTGAGCTAATCTAATTTTTTCAAAATGTTTTGGATTGTCCTTCCCTGCAAAATTGTACTGGGAATCCGGCGTGGGTTGGGCACGACATTTGCGATTGCCGCATTCGGGAATGGTGAAATAGGTTGTTTTAACTATTTAGTGTCTGAACGGAAACTCCCCAACGCCCTGTCGTTGCGAGTTCCGTTCAGCGGGAGCGCTCGCAATGACATCATCCTATTTGATTTCTATAGCTTGAGTTCAAGCATTATTTAAACATAAATCAATTATTCACTTTTTGGGATCATAAAATCGATTGGAAGCTGAACCATTAATCATTACTTTTATTATCACTTGTTGCCTTATTATATTATCTGCACTTTTCTCCGGAACGAGAACCGCCTATTTATCGCTATCCGAATTTCAAAGGCAGGAGCTTCAGAAAAGGGGGACGAAACGTTCTCTTCGAACTTTAAAGTTGTTGAGCAATCCGAAAGCGCTATTTGTATCGTTAAAGCTGGTCACGATTTTAATGGATACGGCCGTCATTTGCTCAGGGTTTTTAATGGCAAATTATACCGCCGATTTGGTAGCCATCCCGTTCGGTTATGCGCTGGTAATCATTGTGGGCCTAATAGTCTTAGCATTGTTTTTCCTCAATGAATTCTGGGCTAATTTGATCGTATTGCGAAATAACATTTTGTTTGCAGAATGGGTTTCCTTACCAGTTTTGATTTATTTTAATTTGGTCAAACCGTTTGCAAACGTCATCGCTAAAATCCTCACTCGTTTTTCCACCAAACTCGAGCTCATGGATAAAGCGAGCTACTTGAGCCATCAAAAAATACTCGCGATGATGAATGATGGAGATGAAGCGAATAATTTAAAAGATCGCGAACGCGAAATGATCCATTCCATCTTTGAGTTTAGTGAAACAGAAGTGCATGAAATCATGGTGCCCCGGATCGATATGATTTGTGTGGAGGAAAATATCAAACTGACAGAGCTGACAAAATTGATAAAAGAAAAGGGGCACAGCCGTATTCCGTTGTACAGCGAAGGAGTGGATAATATCCTGGGAATCGTTCATGCAAAAGATATTTTGCGCGTGATCGGCGACACTACCGAAAAGTTCGATTTAAAAAGTCTGGCGCGCCCGGCCTATTTTGTTCCAGAAAGTAAAAAGCTGCATAATTTGCTCAAAGAGTTCCAGCAAGAAAAAACCCACATGGCCATCGTGGTGGATGAATACGGCGGCACTGCCGGCTTGATCACCCTGGAAGATGTCATAGAAGAAATTGTGGGCGATATTCAGGACGAATATGACCAGGAGCCACCCCTGTATCGAAAATTAGATGAAAATACGTTTATGGTGGATGCGAAAATTGACCTACATGAGTTGAACGAGAAGCTCGGATTGGATTTGCCCACCGAAGGCGAATTTGAAAGTCTTGGGGGGTTAATTCTGAATATCACAGGTTATGTGCCCGAAGAAAAAGAGGTGGTTGAACTAAACAGCTATAAATTTGTGGTGGAAAAAGTTGAAAGAAATCGAATTATGTGGGTCAAAATAATAAAACAAATGTCGAAAATAGAAAATGAGATCGATACTTGATGGCTTTTGTTTTCTAATTGACTAACATTTCTCACTTCAAATTATGAATTTATATTTTGAAAAAACAGTTAAATAGGACATTTTACTTCATGCTGAGTCCCGAAATAAATTCGGGAAAACATGAATTATTAACCCAACGAATCACCCTTCGACTGCGCTCAGGATGAAGTAGTATGAGTGCGTAACCTTTAGATTTATATGTATTTGCTGTTTCATGTCACGAAGTGAGAAATGTTAGTAATTGAGTCAACCGCAAATTGGCCCAATTCAGATCATTAACCGATGGGACCTGGTGTCGTAAAACATTTGTGCTCGGACTGCTTAATAACAACCCTTGGCCGCCACGGCAGCTTTTTCAGGAGAAGTCAGCGGCTGAAACAGGACACCTTTTTGCCAACGACTCAATTTGTATTTTAGTCTTATTTCCAAAATAATTATTTGAATTGTCTATAAAATTGGTTAAAATGCGTCTTGTCGCTTAAACATCACGTTGTTTTTTCAGATTTGCATTTTGTGTTAAATTATGCAGCCATTAAGATTTAATCTTTTGGACTTATTCAAAGCTCCCGGCCTGACTTTTAGTTTGCAGAGAATCTGGATTCAGTTTATCGGACTGATTCTCAGCTATGCCGGATATTATTTACTCACCCTCATCAGCTTTTTGTTAGCGGGCTTTGGAATCAATGAATTCGTCACCCAATTCGGATTCTTTCCCTGTCTTTTTACATTGAACAAACCAGTGAACCTGGCTGCTAATGCCGTCTTTATTCTCGCTTGTATTTACTTTGTAATGATGTTGATGATCGCAAACACCGCTGTGTCCCGTTCAACTTTTATGAGTTTGCGAAACGATCAGTTTTATTCCTGGCGCGACGCTTTACAATTTGCTTTTAAAAAAAGCGGCTCGGTTGTGATTACGCCCATCGCTATCTCTTTTATTGCGGGACTCACGGTTCTGTTCATCGGGTTGGCGGCATTGAGCGGTAAAATTTCTTTTATCGGCGAGTTAAGCATTTCTTTGTTTACGGTGATTTGGATATTTTCTTCGATGGTACTGCTGTTTTTATTTTATGCCTTGGGAGTATCTCTGTTTTTTACACCGTCGGTGTTAGCGGTCAGCGACGAAGACGGATTCGAGTCCATTTATCAGAGTTTGTCTCTGGCCTGGCGTCAGCCTTTGAGGTTGTTGTTTTATGAAGCCGTTGTCATTGGCCTGAGCGTCGTCGGGTTTTTGCTCTTTGCCCTTTTTGTGAAGGGTGCTGTTTTGTTGATGAACAATATCTTCTTATTTGCCATGCAGGAAAAATATTTAGCTATTTCAAATCAGGCTCAATATTTTCTGCAAAATTGGATGACACCGTTGGAACCGCATTTAAAAAATCTCCTGGGTCCCATCGCACCCTGGGTTTATTTTACGCATGAATTTCAGGACGCCGGAGTATCCTGGGCCTTAAACATCGCAGCACATCTGATGGCATTAAATTTGTTATTGGTGGGCGCCTTACTAATTTCGTATCTTTTTACCGGCTTCAATTCAGGTACCACTTTATCCTACATATTACTCTATTGGCAGAAAGAGGGAGAAAATATTTTGAAAGAACCAGAGGATGAATTAGTGAATGCGGTTGAAAAAATGGCACCTAAATAAATTCACCTGTTCGTTAAAAAACAATCAATTGTTAGCAAATACGAATTAATTAATTTTGTAAGAAATAGGATGACAAACAGCGAAAGCAATCAATTTCGACGCAATCCCATCACCGGGCACTGGTCCATCATCGTGCAGCAACAGAACGATCTTGAGGAGCTTCTCGCGCGAATCCGACCGAGAAAAAAGCCGAGTAAGGATCAAAAATCCCGCTGTCAATTTTGTGAAGGCTTTGAAACCAAAACCCCTTCCGAAATTTATGCCATTCGAAAGGAAGGAGCCGCGGTCGATAAGCCAGGTTGGGATGTGCGCGTGATACCCAATATCCAGCCGATTTTACAAATTCATGGAGAATTGAACAATCGTGGAATCGGAATTTACGACGTGCTGGACGGCATTGGCGCCCATGAACTGGTGATTGAGTATCCGCAGCATGATGTGCAGTTGATGAATATGGACAATGATCAGCTGGTTAAAGTTCTGAACACTTATCGTGAGCGCATACTGGATCTCAAGAAAGATGAAAGATTCAGATATGTTCTCTTGCATAAAAATTTTGGTGATGGTCATGAGGAAGTGTTATTTCATTCTCATTCTCATATCATTGCCACGCCGATTACGCCCACGAGAGTCAAAACCGAGCTGTTAAATGCCATGGAGCATTTTCAATATAAAGAGCGCTGTTTGTTTTGCGATATCATCCACCAGGAGCTTAATGACGACGAGCGGATCATTCATCAAAACGATAAATTTTTAGCCATGGCACCCTTTGCCTCACGCTCGCCTTTTGAAGTTTGTATTTTGCCGAAACAACATGAAACATTTTTCGAATGGAACGAAGATTACCGGCAGTTAGCAGAGATTTTACAAAGCATTCTGACCAAAATAAACAATATCTTATACCATCCAAATTACGTCATGGTACTGCATTCGGGCCCCAATGTGGCAACCGGAAAATTGCGCGGATATTGGAAGACTCTTGATCGCGATTATCACTGGCATATTGAAATCACACCGCGGTTTCGCGGATACACCAGTTTTGAAATCGGTTCCGGTTTCCACATCAATATGGTTTCGCCTGAAAATGCTGCGGCCATTCTGAAAAGTGAAAATTTAAATAGTTAACTTGTGAGATGAGTTTTGAAGTGAAAATTTCTAAATCGATTCGAAAAACGAGGGAGAATTTATGAGCAAAGAGTCGCCCAACAACCTCATGTCGAAAATTGTTTCGTTGTGTAAAAGACGAGGCTTTATTTACCAGTCCAGTGAAATTTACGGAGGTCTGGATAGCTGCTATGATTACGGCCCCCTTGGCAGTGAATTGAAAAAGAACATTAAAGATTTCTGGTGGAACAGGATGGTGCGGGTACGGGATGACATCGTCGGTCTCGATTCCTCCATCCTCATGCATCCAACCATCTGGCACGCGTCCGGTCATGTAGAGGGTTTCACCGATCCCCTTGTGGATTGCAAGACCTGTCAGGGGCGTTTCCGCGCTGATCAGCTCGATTCTACGCCCTGTCCGCAAAAGCCGAGTAAAATGGTGAGCCATTGCGGCGGCGAACTCACCGCGGTGCGCAAATTCAACCTCATGTTCAAAACCCACATGGGACCGCTGGAAGACGATGCTTCGGTGGTTTATCTACGGCCCGAAACCGCACAGGGTATTTACGTCAATTTCCAAAATGTTTTGCAATCTTCCCGGCAAAAAGTGCCATTCGGAATTGCACAAATCGGCAAAGCCTTTCGGAATGAGATAACCCCGAGGAATTTCATTTTTCGTACCCGCGAATTTGAACAGATGGAAATGCAATTTTTCGTCAAGCCCGGCGCCGCTGCCGAATGGTTTGAATACTGGAAACAGCAGCGCATTCAGTGGTACGATGAACTGGGCATCCGCAAAGAAAACTTAAAATTTCATCAGCACGGAACGGACGAGCTGGCGCACTATGCAGCGGCCGCTTTTGATATCGAATACCAATTCCCGTTCGGTTGGAAAGAGCTGGAAGGCATCCATAATCGCACCGATTTTGATTTGAAAAAGCATCAGGAGTTTTCAGGCAAAGATATGCAGTATTTCGACGATGCCACGCGGGAGCGCTTCATTCCGTTTATCATCGAAACCTCGGCGGGCTGCGACCGAACCCTGTTGACCTGCCTGGTGGATGCGTACACAGAAGAACAGTTGAACGGCGATACCCGCGTGGTGGTGAAGCTCTCCCCGAAAATCGCACCGGTAAAAACCGGCATTTTCCCGCTGGTGAAAAGAGACGGTATGCCGGAGATCGCTCACAAAATAACCGATCATTTGAAAAAACACATGATGGTTTTTTACGATGAAGGCGGCGCGGTGGGACGGCGTTATCGCCGCCAGGATGAGGCCGGCACACCGTTTTGCATTACGGTGGATTCGCAAACACTGGAAGATCAGACCGTCACCGTGCGCGAGCGCGACTCCATGAATCAGGAGCGAGTTTTGCAGGATAATTTGCTGCCATATTTGCGTGATAAGATCGGCAGTTAGTCTTTTAGTATTTACCGCGCAGACGCTCACGGGCAGGTAGAATTTCCAGACAGGTCGTCCACCAGCCGGTGAGGATAGTTTGGATGAACTCCTGCGGGATTTGCTCCTTTTCCATTTCAAGCGCTAATTCAGGGTAATCGTAGTTCAGTGGAACAAATTCGATTTGAGGCTCGTCATTCACTGAAATGACGGCGTACCAGACGTTGGTTTGGCCTTCGTTTTCCGGCCGACCGATCACGCCTACGTTGGCAAAGAGTTTGCCATCCGCCAGAGTACGTTGCCAGTGAATGCCCGTGTGGGTGGTCAAAATCACATCCGTTTCGAAATCTCGAAAGAGTTTTTCTAAAAAATGGGTGGGGGTGGTGGACTCCCACAAAAATTCATTGGTTTGTCTTGGAGAGCCGTGGCACAAAAGAAAGCGTTTCCCACCCATTTCAAATCGTATTTCTGTCGGTAGTTGTTTCTGCCATATTTTGAATTCCCGACTCGTGTGTGCCAGCGTGTAATCATAACTGATCTGTGCAAAATGATTGTCCCGTGGATCGGTGTAGCCGCACTGACAATCCGCCAGTTCATTCCCGATGGCATGATCGTAATTCCCCTGTACCACTTCTATTTTTTGCTCCAGTAGAATCGGAAAAACGGCGTCCGGATGTGGACCGAAAGCACCGAGATCGCCCAGACAGTAAAGTCGGTCCACTCCCCGTTTTTGGGCGTCGTGAACCAGAGCCTGCAGCGCCAGATAATTGTTGTACACGCCGCCAAATACCGCTATTTTTTTGAAATCGAATTTCTGCATAGAACGGAAGCCCGTTTTTTTGCTTTCAGGTGAGTATCAGCAGCAGCTGTCGGTATTGCAATAGGGCTCTTGGGTAAATTTCGTTTTGTTGTATTCCTGGCCTTTTGTCTCTTTGGGATGGCGCCGAGCATTTTTGTTGCAGGCGAATGGCACGGCTTCTTCCAGTGGAATTTCCTCACGCGGAGCCAGGGCGATAATATCGTTTTGATAAGGCGCCTTTTGATAAATTTGAAAGGTCTTATCGCACACCGCCATGGGTTCGCCGCGATAGAGCGTGTGACCGTCATCGTCGATGACCGCTTTCCAGGGACCGCGATAAACTACGGCCTGATTGCGTTCTAAACAAGGACCTTCTTTGCCTTTGTAGGCGGTGATGGTCATGGAGCGAAATTCGATGCCTTCCACCGTTTGCCAGGGGGGTTCGTCGCGTTTCTCGATCTGAATGCCATAAAAGCCGATGTCTGCAAATTCTTTCAGAAACAGGTCTTCCCGGTAAGCGCCAGAAATGCAGCCGCTCCAGAGTTCGGGATTGTTTTTCATTTGCTCGGGCACGTCTTCATCCGATACGATGTCTGAAATGGCTACCCTGCCGCCTTTTTTCAACACACGAAAAATTTCTGAGAAAAGTTGTTTTTTGTCTTCATCTTTTACCAGATTGAGCACACAATTTGAAACCACTAAATCCACAGAATTGTCCGCAATCATGGGCTGATTCAATTTTTGTTCCTGAACGAATTCATCGTACGCAATCAGATCATCCGCATTTTTTATGGGATTCTCACGCAAATACAGGTCGGCTTTGTCCATATTCAAGCGCAGGTCTTGGATCTTGCCGCGTCTGAATTCTACATTATGGTAGCCGATTTTATCCCCCACCTCTTTTAAATAACTGCGCGATAAGGTGAGCATTTCCTGGTTCATATCCACGCCGATGACCTGTCCCTCCGCGCCGGTCATTTGTGAAATAATGTAACAAATTTTACCGGTACCGCTGCCGAGGTCCAAAACCGTTTCTCCCGGTTGTACATATTTGGAGGGATCGCCGCAGCCGTAATCGCGTTCGATAATTTCCGGTGGAATGACTTCGAGATACTTTTTGTCGTATTCGGCAGAGGCGCAGCACAAGGCCGCTTCCTGGGTCAAGGCGCCTTGCTCGTACCGCTGCCGTACCGCTTTTTCCACGTTTAGCTTTTTTGTTTTTCGAGAAGAGTTTCCGTTTGAATTTGAGCTCATTTTTTGTTCCTTTAAATTTACCGTTCGTATTTTATGAAGAAAAGTTGTGACATATCGCGCCAGACAAATAACACGTATAGCACGCCTGGTGTTTTAATGGATATGGCGAAAAAGAATCCACTAAGGAATCGGAAACTTTCGCCTCAGGGTCATCGATGAGAATGGGACAGACAAACACGCCTTTGTCGGTGACCATGCGGCTGTGCGTGCATTGCAGGAGATGGTCGTCGTATTCCGTCATCATTTCTTTGGTGATAAATTCAAATTTATCGTAACCGCGACTGCGCACTTTTTCCCGGCCAATTCGCAGAGGGGGAATCAGTTTTACTCGCGGTCGGGAATAGCCTAACTTTTTCAGCGTTTGGCGAAATCCCTGAAACACGCTCTCGGTTTCCGATTCCTCCCAGGTTTGCGCCGCGGTAATGATGGGCAAAAATCCGTGGTCAACTAAATTCTTGATGCCGGAAAGCGCCTTCTGAAAGCTGCCTTTTCCTCGAATCCGATCATGGCTTTCGGCGCTAAAACCGTCGATGCTCACGCGGATTTCAAGAGAGTAGATGGAAAGAGACGCCATTTCCTGGAGTTTTTTAGCCACCCGTTCTTGAATCAAGATACCATTGGTCAGCACCGTCGCGGGGCCGATTTCCAGGGTGTCTTTGAGAATGTCCGGCAAGTCCTTATTCATAAACGGTTCTCCACCGGTGAAATAATATTCTTTCACACCCAAGGCTTTTGATTCAGCTAAATATTTGCCAACGGTCGCCCGGTCCATGAAACCGAATTTGTGGTTCTGAGGACTGCAGCTAATGAAACAATGGCTGCACCAGAGATTGCAAATGGTGCCTCCGACTTGAAACCACAGGGCGTCGAGACTATAAAGCGGCGCCCAGGGTGCGTCCTTTACCGAGGGTTCGACATATTGGGCTTGAGTTGTTTGATCCACAAGTTCAGGGGAGGAGCTGCTGGTCGGCCATTGGCTGTCGCCGGTACTTAGTTGTTCGGTTGTCAATTTATTTTACGCTCACTTTTTGATGAATATCTTCGTAAAGGTTTAAGTGGTTATTGCCTGTTATGAGTGAAAAAACCTCAACGATTTGACTCAAACCCACGCGAATTAAAAATGTGGAATTGCGGCCATAACTTTTGTTGCCGATGATGTAAAAATCCGGTTCGGGATTTTTCAGTGTTTCCGCGCCCTGGCTGGCTTGAGTCAAACAGTCGGCGGAGGCGCTTCCCAAAAGCGCAGCGGCTAAATTCATGGGGCCGCGAGTGGCATAGCATTCGTGCACCTGCAATTCTCTGTATAAAGAATTGTCCGGCCCATAACCCACGTTGGCGATGATGCGATGGACTTTGATTTCTTCTTTCGAGTTACCGAATTTCAGGAGCACTAAAAATTGCGCTTCGTTTTCAATATACTCTATGGAATGGATGACGGTTTTGTTTCGGAAGGCAATTTGTGTTTCGCCGTTTTGTGCGATGGCATTGGCCGTCCGCGTCAGACTGGCGCGATTGGGCAACGCGTCGTCCTCAATAACTGGGATGGGCTCCGTGCGGTTCTCGCGAATTACCCAGATGACCGAAGTCTCGGGTTCTTCGCGGATCAAATTTTGGAAATCGCAAATGGTAGTGGCCGCGGAGTAGCCCGCTCCAATGAGCAAGGTCTTTTTGCCAGCGAATTTTGCACGGTCGGCGCCGTAAATATCCCGGAGGTGGTAATCGATGAATGGCCGAGCCCGGCGTTCTCCCACGGCTGGAATTCCGCCTTCTCCGATCCAGTTTGGCGTGCCGTAAACCCCTGTCGCATCGATGACGATGTCAGCGTGAAAAATCTTTTCCTCTCCACTCGCATCCCGGGTTAACAATCGAAAGGAATGGTTTGCTCGCTGCGGGTTGCCGATTAACTCCCCTTTCAAAACCCGGGCGCGACCGACGCTCAACACTTCTATGCCTGTGTGGAGATTTTGGGCAATTTGCGGCAATTGGCTGAGAGGTTGAAGGTAAGATTCAACATATTCCCTGCCTGTCAAAAAGGCTTCCTGTGTGGGTTCTTGCCACTTGTCGAAATTTTCTTTTAATAATTTTACACCCAACGCAGAATGATTCATTTTCCAGGGGGAGAATAATCGCACGTGACCCCAGTGAGAAATATTCGCTCCAACGAATCTTTTTTCCAGAATCTCAACTTCAAATCCGAGCTGTCGGGCATACAACGCCGCTTCCAATCCGATGGGACCGGCGCCGATCACAGCAATTTTTATTGTACTCAATTTAGGTAATTCCTCCTGCTATTTCACATTAATATATGCAGATGTATGCATGTGTTAAATGGGAAACAAAGCCCTGATTCCAATTATTCCCGATTTTGTGTTTAAAAAATTGAAATTTATTTGATATTTAATTGCCGTGTTATTTGGGATTAATTCGTTCGGCAATTGCGCGAAATCATTACGAATGGGACGCGGCTCTACTAGTAGAACGTTTCCTAATTAATGTTACAACAAATTGTCATTGCGAGCGCAGC